>NZ_MUFR01000061.1:0-10351 GCF_001996185.1 Salinivibrio costicola subsp. alcaliphilus | reverse complement strand
ATCAAGACTTGTTAGAAAGGAGTTTTCTGAGTACTTGGGTAAGTTTTACTGGAAGCCAGTTTTTTACAGCAGAAGTTATTGTCTGGTTAGTTGCGGAGGTGCGCCACTTGAGATCGTGAAGCAATACCTAGATCAGCAAAAAGGGTTTGATTAAAGCCACCACTTCGTGGTGGTGCGTCTTTCACCACCACCTAAATTAATTTCGCTTAGGCTCATTAGATTTAGATGGAGCACTTGGCGCTTTCGGGTAGAACCTGATCCAGTTAGCACTGGCGGAGGGAACTGACGTGCTCAGCACACAAGGTCGCGCCATCGTGCGTGGTTTTGTCTCCTTCCGCCCCTCATGATTAAGGGGCCAATATGAACCAATCACCACCTGTTATTCTCACCATCGCCGGCTCAGACAGCGGTGGGGGGGCTGGTATTCAAGCCGATATTAAAGCGATTTCAGCCACGGGCGGTTATGCCTGCTCGGCGATCACCGCCTTAACTGCACAAAATACCTGTGGCGTTGAGGCCGTTTCGCCGGTCGACCCAGCGTTTGTTCGCGCGCAACTGAATGCTGTGTTATACGACATGCCGGTACGTGCCGTGAAAATCGGCATGCTCGCCAACCAAGCGATTATTCGCGAAGTAGCTGCTGTGCTCGCGCGCTCCCCGCACTTACCAGTCGTGCTCGATCCGGTCATGATCGCCACCAGCGGCGATCCGTTATTAGATGATGACGCCATGGATGCACTGATCAATACATTGATCCCGCGCACGACCATTTTAACCCCCAACTTGCCAGAGGCCGCGCGTTTAACCGGGTGTCCTGTTCCGACAACCACCGAAGAGATGTACGCCTTAGTTCCGGCACTGCGCAAGCTCGGATGTCCGTATGTGATGCTAAAAGGTGGGCACTTGCATCATGCGCCAGAGAGTCTGGATGTGTGGATTAGCCGAGATACGTGTCAAACCCTGAGTGCACGCCGCATTGAAACGCCTAACACCCATGGCACAGGCTGTTCACTGTCGGCGGCGATTGCCTCGTTTTATGCGCAGGGACTGACACCCATCGACGCCGGGCGAGCGGCTAAGCGTTATCTCACTGACGCCTTAGCGCATAGCCAACAGTTAATCGTTGGAAGAGGGGCAGGGCCGGTACATCATTTTTTCGCCTACCCCGCTGATGAGAGTGTTTATTTATCCAAGCATGCGTTGGTTGAATCGCACGCTCTCGTTAAATAATGCACTTTGATTAGATAGCGTGCTTACGCGGCGGACCAATGTGGCAAGCGCTGGGCGGCGATATAAAAAAGACGGTCGCCCGGCAATACTTTTGTCCCCACTGGCGGGTTTAAGATAATACCTTGGCCTTGGTCGATCCCAATTAAGGTGGCGTCATATTCTTGCTTGAGCTGACCAAAGAGATCGCCGGTATCGATTTCTGTTGCGTTACTCGGATAACGGGCACAGTATTGCGTCATCCCTTGTGACGTGCTCAAAAGCTCATGATGCAACTGACTTGAACCGGGATCCACCGCCGCTTTTGCTAGCATTTCGACCGACACCGACGGCACACATTCCGCATGCGGGTAGTGCTGTTTGAGGATTTGGCTTATCGCATCATCTTGAAAATACGCCAATAAATGCGCTGACGGATTTTTATGTGCGCAGAACAGAGCCGCTGACAAAGTAATATCATCTTCTGGGTTATCAATAATAATACTCGAGGCATGCTCGACCTTGGCGCGGGCAATGCCTTCAGCATCGGTAAAACTTGCCACGCGCACAAATTCCACTTCACCAGGCAGTGGGTTTTCGATTTCTGCGCGTGCGCAAAGCACAATCGGGCGCTCACCGTGCACTCCGCTTTGCAATAAACGAATAAGCTGTATCGTACGTTGTCCGTTCCAGCCTAAGATAAGAAGATGATTTTTCACACTAATACTCCGTTTTCCTTGTAACCCGCGTCGCCAATAATCCACCAGTGATCCGGTGACATGCCCAATCACCACCGCAAACAACCCTAAGCCGCCGGGAATAATCCAAAAAGACGTGATCCATTGCCCCCACTCAGTAACGGGGGAATAATCGCCGTAGCCAACGGTCGAGGCCGTCACAATCAAGTAATACACATAGCGGCTCAGCGACTGGGTCATCGCGGTCTCGCCCGCCCCATATAAAAGTAGCCAGCCAATCACGCCATAGGCGAGTACCACCAAGCCGAGCATACGCCCGTTCAAATGGGCGAAGCGACTGATAATCCAACGTTTAAAAAGCAACCAAAAAGTCATAAATTTTCGCTCATTCACTTCAGTGATCGCAGTATGAAGTGATTTGCGTCAGGTTTACAGTGTAAATCAGGCGCTTGGCGTCAATGCGATCACACTTTGCTTGGATAATCCTACAAAGCCAATTTAAAGCGTTAAAATATTATAAAAAGCTTAATTACATCATTAGGAGTCAGCGTGTTTATATCTCGGCGTCAACTTGAACAAGAGCAGCAAAAGCAGGTTGCTCTGCAGCAAAAAATTGAGCAAATTAATCATACCATCGACGCGCTGAATACAGAGAAAGGCGCATTGCAGGCAGAGCTGGATACCGTCGCGAAAAAACGCCAAACCGGCAAAGCGATCGACGCCAACTTATGCCACTTTGGTGATTCGATCAACGCCACCCAATCCTCTCTGGCTACTTTGGCGGACACCATTAACGGTGAAAAAGAGCGTGTGACCGACGTGAGCCATCAAGCGGCATCATGCGCCGAGCAAGTCAATGACCTTGCGCGTCATGTACAGTCGTTATCTTCGCAATGTCAGCAATCGTCGGAAGCGATTCGCTCGCTCGATCAACACGCCCAAGAGGTGAGTGGCATTGTCAATTTGATTCGTGATGTCGCCGATCAAACCAACCTGCTGGCGTTAAACGCAGCCATTGAAGCGGCACGCGCCGGTGAGCAGGGCCGAGGGTTTGCGGTGGTCGCTGATGAAGTACGCAACCTTGCCGAGCGCACGTCCACCGCCACCCAAGATATTACCCAGCTGGTGGAAAAAATTCGTGCGGGCAGCAGCCATGCGTGCACGCTCACCGATACCCTTGCCACTGAAGCCATTCAATACAGCGAACAAGGCCAACAGGTTGCCGATGCCATGGCCACCCAAAGTGAGCAAGCACAGCACAGCCGCACCACCATTAAAGCCTCTGCACTGCGCGCCTTTTGTGAACTGGCCAAACTTGACCATATCAGCTTTAAATTTGCGATATACCGCGTGGTATTGGGCGAAGACAGTATGATGGCGGACGATGTCACCGATCACACCCAATGCCGACTCGGCCAGTGGTATAACCATGGTGAAGGGCAGCAATATTTTGGTCAGTTGCAAACGTTTAAAGCCATTTCCGGGCCTCACGAGCAAGTGCACACCCATGCCAAGGCTGCGGTGGCAGCGTTTCATGCTCAACAACCGGATCAAATGGTCACCGCATTAAAAGAGATGGAAAACGCCAGCATGACGGTGATCGATAAGCTTGAACATCTCGCAATAGAAGGGAGTGAAGAGGTGGCGTAACAACGGGGTGTTAAATCGACGAGCTCATGGTAATCTCAAGTCAAACCAAGGAAAGATGGCCGAAGGAGGCTGAAGTACCCATGACGTCGATTGCACTACTCGATGGTGGCCTAGGGCAAGAAATTTATCAACGTGGCCCCGATGTGAGCTCTAAGCTTTGGTCGGTCGCGGTGATGTTAAAACATGCCAATATTGTCAAAGACGTGCACAAAGATTTTATCCGTGCCGGCGCGAAAACACATACCTTAAATACCTATCCTGCGACACCCACACGTCTGGCCAAAGCGGGGTTGAGCGATAAAATCAACACCATTTATCAAAAAGCCTTCGAAGCGCTGCAGCAAGCCGTGGATGAGACAGGCGCCGATGTCGATATTGCCGGTTGTTTGCCACCGCTGGTGGGCAGCTACCTCGGCCAGCCGCAACGCAGTTTTGATGACATGAAAGCCGAGTTTTTGCATATTGCCCACTTGCAGCCTCATGTGGATGTGTTTTTAATCGAAACCATGACCAACACCCTCGAAGCGCGTGCAGCATGCGCCGCCGCCCGTGAACAAGGCAAACCGTTTGGGGTGGCGTTTCGGTTAGAGGCAGCAGGCACCTTGCGCTCGGGCGAGTCACTTGAACAAGCGATGCACGCCGTGGCCGAGTATGCCCCAACCGCGGTGATGCTAAACTGTTGCGATCCTGCCGTGCTGACCACCGCCATGCCGCAAATGGCGACCCAAGCTAACATTGTCGGTGGCTATGCCAACGCCTTTAAATCGGTAGAAGACATGGCCAAAGGCAGCAAAGCCGATGCCCTAGAAGCGCGTGAAGATCTCTCACCCTTAGTCCACACCGAACGTGTACAACAATGGATTGCCGACGGTGCCCTGGTGGTCGGCGGCTGCTGCGAAATCACCCCCGCGCACATCCAACACCTCGCGCAAACCCTTGAGCAGTCCCACGAGATCATCAAGTTTTCGGAACTGGGGCGTTAGGGGCATGAGTCGAAGCAACTAGAACAGCTCATCCGTGAAAGCGAATCCGCAAACACGTTTACGCGCATAAAAGTGTCATTATTTACATTTTTATGCGCATTAAGATATGGCTTATCCTCTACTATCAGCCAAAAATAGCTAAACTAACTACTCACCCCGTTTAAGGTAATGCTTGTAAGACATGGTGCCAGGTAGTGATACCAGCTTTGTGTATTCAAAGACACGGCCGTCTTTTAGCAAACCGATGGACAGTACTTGAAGTAATGGTGTTGATGGATCGATATCGAGGATCCGACGCATTGACTCGTTCGGAAGGATGGCTTCGAAATCTTGAGACGCGCCGTCGATATCAAGACCTAGTTCCTCTTCCAGGTAGCGATACTTTGAGCCTTCTAAAGACATCACATTCATTCGTGGATAGAGTGAGGCAGGCATGTAAGACTCTTCGTATACGGATGGCTTTCCGTTTAATAGCTTGAATCTTCGAATAAAGTAGACTTTTTCGGTTTTCTCGACCTTTAAAAGCCGCACCAGCTCTTCGTCTGGATCAATGAGAGAGAACTCATCAATCTTGTATTCAAGCGTCGTGTTGGTACTTGAGAAGTATTCATTGGTACTTTTCAGTGTTAGCAACGAGCCAACGACCGTTTTACCGATGATGCTTGTGCCAGCGCCTTGACGCTTTGCAACTAAGCCTAGTTCAACCAACTCATCGATAGCATTACGTATAGTCACTCGGCTAACGCCATAATGTTCGCTGAGTGCTTTTTCTGTGGGGAGGATATCACCAACCTCGAACTCGTCTGAATTGATGCGTGAGCGTAAATCTTGCATCACTTTTTTATACAGCATCTTTCACCTCTCTAGTACACCTGCCAGATAATACAAAAAAAAGACAAATTAAGCGACCCTCCGACCCTAAAACACTGGTTTGTCTGTTTATCAAGCAACGAGATCAATGTTTAGTACGTTTTTTGCCCTGTTTTTAGCTTTGCTGTATTTATTTGTATCTTATCACGATTTACTTATGTTTTATTTGTATTGTTTTTGGGGTGGGTATAAGTTGTAGTTGTCAGAAGACAACAAAGCCTAAAAAAACATTACCAAGGAAGCTGCTTATGTTAAGTGCAATACAACGATTAGGCGGAGCAATGTTCACCCCTGTACTGCTATTCCCGTTTGTTGGGATAGTGATTGGGTTAAGTATTGTTCTGAAAAACCCAGTGTTTGTCGGCGATCTTGCAGATCAAGAGGGCCTTTATTACCAAATACTAAAAGTCATCGAAGAAGGAGGATGGACCATCTTCCGTAACATGGCGCTGCTTTTTGCTATCGGTTTACCCATAGGTCTTGCCAAAACAGCACATGCTCGAGCAGTGATGGTTGTGCTTGTGTCCTACCTGACGTTTAACTACTTCGTTAATGCAATGGGAGGCTTTTGGGGCGAGTTTTTTGGTGTTGATTTCTCACAGGCTATCGGCGGCACATCAGGACTTACAGAAGTGGCTGGTATCAAAACGCTCGATACCGGGATTTTTGGCGCCATCATTATCTCGTCTCTGATCACCTGGATCCACAACCGCACGTTTGAAAAAACATTGCCGGCCTATTTAGGTATCTTTCAAGGTGCGTCTTTTGTCGCCATGTTGTCATTCTTCGCGATGATCCCAGCAGCTTGGCTCACTCTTTATATTTGGCCTTCCATTCAGCAGGGCATCCTTAGTCTGCAAACATTCATGTTGGAGTCAGGGTCGTTTGGCGTATGGCTATACACCTTTCTCGAACGCATTTTAATCCCAACTGGCCTGCATCACTTCATCTATACGCCGTTTGTCTTCGGCAATATCGCGACACCAAATGGCATCACCGCTGATTGGTTTATGAATCTCGAGAGTTTTACTCAATCGTCAACGGCGATGAAAGATCTCTTTCCCGCGGGAGGCTTTGCCTTACACGGCAACTCGAAAGTCTTTGGTTGTGTTGGGATTGCCATGGCGATGTATGCCACTGCCAAAACCGAGAATCGTAAAAAGGTTGCTGCGCTTCTCATTCCCGCGACGCTCACGGCGATGCTGGTGGGTATCACTGAACCACTCGAATTTACGTTCCTTTTCATTGCACCTTGGCTGTTCGCCATTCATGCGCTCCTTGCTGGCACCATGGCGATGATGATGTATAGCTTCGGCGTGGTTGGAAACATGGGGGGAGGATTAATCGAGTTCGTCACAGGGAATTGGATACCGTTACTCGGCAACCACACCAGTATGGTCGTGACCCAAATTCTAATTGGTCTGGCATTTACGCTTATCTACTTTGTCAGCTTCAAGTTCTTGATTGAAAAGTTTGATGTGCAAATTGCAGGTCGAGGCGATGCCGATCTCAAACTTCACACCAAAGATGACTTCAATAAAAAACACGGGATTACCGGCAAAGGTGGTCATACGGTCAGCCCCATGCAAGTACAAGCGGCTGAAACCTTGGATGGCCTAGGTGGAACTGAAAACATTATTGAGTTGAGTAACTGTGCAACACGTTTACGCGTGACGGTTGCCGACCCAAGTAAGGTTGCCTCTCGCGAGTTCTTTATGAATACCGGTGCGGTCAATGTGGTGACGAATGGCCAAGCTGTACAGGTCATTATTGGTCTAAACGTTCCCCAACTTCGGGAGGAATGCGAAAAAATCGTCGCTGTGCACCGAGGTGAAAAACAAGCAAAAAGGGAAGAGGACGCAGAGGTTGCGCCAAACCCAGCCATTTAAAAAATATATCTATCAAATACTTATAAACAAGCTATTCATTGGCAAATGATTCAAGCCAAATAAGAGAGGAAATGATGAAAAAAGAATTCTCAGTTGTTATCGCAGGCGGCGGCTCAACCTTCACCCCGGGTATTGTCATGATGCTACTGGAAAACCAAGATCGTTTTCCGATCCGTAAACTGAAATTCTACGACAACTTTGCATCTCGGCAGGAAACCGTGGCTGAAGCATGCAAGATCTTACTACAAGAACGGGCGCCTCAAATCGAGTTCTCTTATACCACCGACCCAGAAGAAGCCTTTACGGATGTTGATTTTTGCATGGCGCATATTCGCGCTGGTCTTTACGCCATGCGAGAGCAAGATGAAAAAATCCCACTTCGTCATGGCTGTGTGGGCCAAGAAACGTGTGGTCCAGGTGGCATGGCTTATGGTCTACGCTCCATTCCTGCTGTGATTGAGCTTATCGACTACATGGAAAAGTACTCACCAAATGCATGGATGCTGAACTACTCCAACCCGGCAGCAATTGTTGCTGAAGCTTGTCGAGTGCTACGGCCTAATTCGAAAGTGCTTAATATCTGTGACATGCCGATTGGGATAGAGACCCGTATCGCTGAAATCTTGGGGTATGAAGACCGTAAACAGTTTGATGTGATGTACTACGGCCTGAACCACTTTGGATGGTGGAAAGAGTTTAAAGATGCCAAAACCGGCGAAGATCTCATGCCTCGGATTAAAGCGTATGTGAAAGAACATGGTTACTTGCCACCTAGCGCGATGAACGGTGCTCAGCATACCGACGAATCATGGAAAGATACGTTTATCAAAGTGCGTGACGTGTATGCGCTGGACCCAGAAACGATCCCAAACACATACCTTAAATATTATCTGTATCCTGATTATGTTGTAGAACACTCCGATAAAGTTTATACCCGTGCCAATGAAGTGATGGATGGACGCGAGAAAGAAGTGTTCACCGAATGCCATCGCATTATCGCAGCAGGGACAGCAAAGGACACCACCATCGAGGTTGAGGAACACGCATCGTACATCGTTGATTTAGCGACCGCGATAGCCTTTAACACCAAGGAAAGAATGCTACTTATCGTCCCTAACAACGGAGCTATTAGTAACTTTGATCCAACAGCGATGGTTGAAATCCCTTGTATTGTCGATAATACAGGCGCAAAACCAATGCAAATCGGTGAAATCCCTGAATTCCAAAAAGGCATGATGAATCAACAGGTATCAGTTGAAAAGCTTGTTGTTCAAGCTCACGTTGAGGGCTCTTACCAACGGCTGTGGCAAGCATTTACCTTGTCAGCCACAATTCCAAGCGCTTCAAAAGCCAAAGACATTTTGGACGAAATGCTAGAAGTGAACAAAGAGTATTGGGTAGAACTCGGTTGATAAATACGTTCTAGGCTAGTTAGAGCTAACCAAGGGAGCCAATCATCCGGCTCCCTTTTTCGTTAACTCCCATCGTTTACCTAATGCTTCACCACTTAATCACTCTCCAATATGTCCAAAATCTCGTCCCAATCCATATTCATCAGTCTGCGGGCACGAAAACGGCTCCGCGCGTTTAGCGTCAAGTATCCTGATACTGGAAGAGGGCGTGAGTAAAATTGAGAACACTTAACGGCCAAGCAGATAGAAAATTACGGCGATAAGGTTATGATTACAAAAAAGTTATTATTTTTATAAACCAACTCATTGCTTGAGAGGATGCCATGTTTGCAGAACGCCTAGAACGAGCTCGTAAGGCGGCCGGGCTATCTGTAGTGGCTGTAGTGGTCAAGAAAAACGAGCTATAGTGATTTCTGGTGTATAAGCAAAAAAGAATGCGGTGTAACCTGTTGATTGATCTTGCCAGATCAACAACCAACAAGGAGTACACCGCATGGACAACAAGCATAACGTTACTGAGCTTAATAAACCAGACAACCCGCTCAATGAACTGCTGAAACAAGGCGCGCAGCAGTTGTTGGCTCAAGCTATAGAAGCGGAAGTCCAAGCCTTACTAGCGCAGTATGCATCGCTTCAAGCTGACGGAAAGCAAGCCGTGGTTCGCAATGGGCATTTGCCTGAGCGCACCCTGCAGACGGGTCTTGGTGACATCACTGTTAAAGTACCCAAAGTGCGTGACAGAACGCGGAGCGGGATTAAGTTCAACAGCAAGCTAATACCGCCTTATCTCAAGCGGACCAAGAACATTGAAGAACTCATTCCCTGGCTCTATTTACGGGGGATTTCAACAGGCGATATGCAGCCTGCCTTGGAATCTCTGCTGGGCAAGCAAGCCATGGGGTTGTCAGCAAATAGCGTTTCCCGCCTCAAGCAACAATGGGAAACGGAATACGAACAGTGGCGTAAAAGAGACCTGAGTAAACGACGGTATGTCTATATCTGGGCCGATGGCGTTTACAGCAAAGTACGTATGGATGACAAGCTTTGCCTGCTGGTTATTATTGGTGTCGACGACACAGGCCGCAAGGAAGTATTGGCGGTTGTTGACGGGTACCGAGAGTCAGAGGCCAGTTGGCTTGAAGCTCTGTCGCAACTGACTTCACAAGGCATGACCATCGCGCCTGAACTCGCGATTGGTGACGGTGCTCTGGGCTTTTGGAATGCTGCCGCCAAACACTGGCCGACTACACGTCATCAGCGCTGCTGGGTACACAAGACCGCGAATGTATTGAACAAAGTACCTAAGTCTGTTCAGCCAAGAATGAAAGAGTCGCTTCACGATATCTGGATGGCGGAAACGCGCAAGGACGCTTATAAAGCCTTTGAGCTGTTCGAGAAGCGGTATGGTGCCAAATATCTTAAGGCAGTGGAGTGTCTGAGCAAAGACAAGGCAGAAATGCTGGCATTTTACGACTTCCCGGCAGAGCATTGGACTCACATCCGAACGACGAACCCGATCGAGTCAATGTTCGCGACGGTGAGGTTGAGAACCAACAAGACGAAGAGTTGTGGTAGCCGGAAAACTACGCTCTCAATGGCCTGCAAACTGATGAGAACTGCCGAGGCAAATTGGCGAAGACTGA
>NZ_MUFR01000007.1:0-93349 GCF_001996185.1 Salinivibrio costicola subsp. alcaliphilus | reverse complement strand
TTGTCTTCGCGTGTCATGATATCGCTCCGATAGTGAAGGAGCCATATCAATATCAGGTCATCGTGGTTATCTGAATGTGGGGAGAAATGGCCGCTTACGGCTAAGCGTACTTCGAGCAGTTGGTCGGCGACGTCTTCGACCCCTTGCGCCTCACGCAATGCACGGTCAGCACTGTGCAGCTGAGCATCCAGGCTGCGTTTGCTGCGTGAGCTACGCGCTTGAGGCTGTGTCAGTGCCGACAAGGGAGCATTTAAGCCATAACTATTAATATTGCGCTGTAGCGTTGGGGCAATTTGTGCATAGTCTTGGCTGAGTTGTTTGGCGGTGTCGCGTTTTATCTCTACCACGTTGTTATCTGCGCTACCGGCAAAAGCGGGGGTGAAAACCTGAGAAAGGCCGGCGAATAGCAGCGAGATCAGTATTTTTTTATTCATCGCATTTCCTTTTCGTTATGTCCAACTGACGTTAGCTAGGGCTAACGCTTTGTATCTTGCGATGCTTGTCTTTAAACACGCTATCTCAAATAAAAAGAGCTGTGAGTACAGTTCACAAAAAAACTGAAACTCTAATGCGAAATTAGTCATTTTTGGAATTGGAGTAAATACTCACTAATGAAAAAGAATGAGATTTCCAGCAATCAATCGGTATGAATGTTGGCAGTTTTAACCGTAACTGATTGATTGGTGAAATGAAGCGATGAGAGGGAGTGGGAAAAGAACCATCAATGTTGTAGGCCGTGCGGGTAAGCCATAAACACGATAGCAGACGGTAAAAGGTGGGAGAGAAGAGCGTGGGGAGAGAACCGCCAGCATTGCACTGGCGGTGTTGAGTGCTTAAATGCCGTCGCGTTCTAGCGGACAGCTCATGCAGCGTGCACCGCCTCGGCCTCGGCCGAGTTGGTCGCCGGGAATAGAGAGCACTTTAATGCCGGCTTTATCATATTTTTCATTGGTGTAGGTATTGCCTTCGTAGCCAATCACGACGCCTGGGCGCACGGTCAGCACGTTGTTGGCATCGTTCCATTGCTCACGCTCGGCGGCATAGCTGTCACCGCCGGTAGTAATGATGTTTAACGGGCCGACATCCAGCGCTTTTTCAATCGCGGTGAGGTAGCAAGACTGTGCTTCCACGTTAAGGCTGTCTTCCCCTTTACGGGTTAAGCGCCAGCAAGGCAAATCAGGGCGCATCACCGTGGGGTAGACTGAGAAAGTATGGATATCCATGTGGGTCATCACGGTATCCAGGTGCATGCATGAGCGGTTTTTCGGTAATTGCACCGCAATCACTTCTTTGGCTTGACCGCTAAACAGTAGGCTACGCGCTAGCTGTTCAACCCCTTGAGGCGTGGTGCGCTCGGACATGCCAATCAAAACCGCGCCGCGGCCAATGACCAGCACGTCGCCACCTTCAATCGCGGCGTTGTCGTAATCGCGGACCTCATCACCGAGGTAATTGACAAATTGGCTTTGCGCGAACTTAGGATGCCAGCGGTAAATGGCGCGCAAGTGATTGGTCTCTCGCTGGCGGGCGGATTTCGCCATTGGGTTGAGTGAGACGCCGCCATACACCCAGCAGGAGGTATCGCGGGTAAACAGATGGTTGGGCAGCGGCTCAATCACGAAGTCGGTTTTGTCGTGCATCGCTTGCATCATCGAGGATGATTGCACGGGTAAATCGATATAGCTTAAGCCACCGAGCAGAATGTCCGCGAGCGTGTTGTGGTCGATATCGGCCATGTAGGCGCGCACATCGTTGGCAAATTGATAGCCAAGACGGTATTGGTTGAGCTGGGTGTCGAGCAGCCATTGCTTGGCATCAGGTTCGGCTAATGTCTCAACCAGTAAGTCGTGCAGTAGGTGCACCTGCACGCCTTGATCCGTGAGCGTGCGGGCGAACATATCATGCTCTTCGCCGGCACGCTCTACCGCCAGAACATCATCAAACAACAAATCGTGGCAGTTAGATGGCGTTAGGTGGTTTAACGCTCGTTCAGGGCGATGAAGCAGAACGCGCTTCAGTTGCCCAACTTCGGATCCAACGTAAAACTCACTCATGGTAGGTCCTCTTTTTCCTTAATACGGGCCAGGCAATGAGACAAACAGCGCCTTGCACACCCGGGATGTGTGCTCACCGATAAGGTGGGAATGCGGGCCGTTTGCACAGGGTGGGCGTGTCTCATGTCCTCTTTGGATGGTCGAATAATGACAACCTTCCGAGGGGAGGTCAATGTTACAAATCACTAACAATCTCGCCAAACTAGCAAGGTCACAGAAAATTCATCAACTTGGCGGTTTTATCGTCAGCTTCGCGGTGAGCGAACGTGGCATTTTTGCCGAAACCGTGCCATATTGCGCCCGTATTCATTTTCTGGAGTCGCGCTTATGTCACAGGCTGAACTGATTGAACAACAACACCAAGAAACGCGCATGATTATCGAGGAGCTTCTCGCCGACGGCAGTGATCCGGATGCGTTATATACCATTGAGCACCATTTATGCGCCGATACCTTTGCGGCGCTGGAAGATGCGGCGGTCGAGGCCTTTAAAATGGGCTTTGAGGTAGCAGAGGCTGAAGAGCTCGAGCTGGAAGAGGGCGGCACGATTGTTTGCTTTGATGCGGTCATGGAAACCGCCTTGAATGCCGAACGTATTGATGAGCAGGTAGAAAAGTTGGTGGCGTTGGCCGACAAGCACAACATTGATTACGACGGCTGGGGTACCTATTTCGAGTCGGATGAAGACGAAGAAAGCCCAGAAAGCGAGTAAATTTACTCGCACCAGTAAGCCTCAAAAAGCCACGTTCGCGTGGCTTTTTATTTGCCTGAACTTGTTTACAGCACCTTTATCATGGTGACTTCACAGCTGTCGTGACCGGTGTTTCCCATCCTAGGACACGGCACAAAACCGAGTGACTGATACAAGGCAATGGCGGCGGTGAGGTTGGCGGTGGTCTCGAGGTAGCAGCGCTGATAGCCCCATTCTCGCGCCGTATCCATCGCCTTGACGGCTAACCGCTTTGCGATGCCTTTGCCGCGTAATGCTGGCAGAAAGTACATCTTCTGTAGTTCACACACACCATCGTGCCCAGGCAAAGGGGCGACACCGCCACCGCCGAGGATCACTCTATCTGCTTCAATCACCCAATAGGCGGCATGCGGGTGCGTATATTGTTCGCTGAGATAATCGAGGGTGGGATCGGCCACGCTAAATCCAGCATCGGCACTAAGACCATGTTCGGCAGAGACGCGACGAATGACATCGGCAATGGCAGGGTTATCGCTCGGCGCAATTAAGCGCACGTCGAGGGACGCAGGGGCGTGTGAGTCAGCCTTGCGTAAATTTTGGGGGCAATCCTTAGCCATTAACACACTCCGGATAATAGATTTATCGACAATCTATCTCACTGAGATGGCTTTCACAACTCAATCGCGATATAGGCAAGGCGGCGATCATTGCGCGTTGTTCGGCGTCACTATCCCCGGTGTGGTTTTAGTGGTGGTGGCCAAGGTGCACCGGCGCGGGTTTTACCCCATGACGGCGCTGCCAGATTTTTTCATGGAAAAAGTAAGCCAATGTATTGATGCTTGGCTCAACCAGCGCTAATGCACCACCGACTAACCAATCACCGCTGATCAAATAGCCGACCAAGAAAGCGACGTTAAAGTGGATCACCGCAAAGCTGGCGGTTTTAATCACCGGACGCGCTTGACGGCTTAGTTTCCACACTTTTTCATGAAGGTAAAAGGCACCCGTGTTGACCGTTGGCTCGGTCATGGCAATTAAGCTACCTAAAATGATATCGCCGGTGAGCACATACGCGACCGTAAAGGCGATCGAAAAGTGGATAGCGGCAAAACTGAGTGTCTTTTTCATGGTGTAGCTCCTTCGCGGCAACACGCGTTTAATCAACAATGACAGTATGTACGGTTCATGTCGATAAATAAAAACGGTTCTCACTATCTTTTAGATAGAGAAGGGCTATCAAAGGCGATCAGTGCTGGTACAACAACCGTTGAGAAAGTGACCAAGCCAATTGTGTGCTGGTGTTGGGCATAAAAAAAGCCACGCCGATTGGCGTGGCTTATCACAGGGTATCGGTAACACCGATGAACTATAACGCAGCGATGGTGACCTTTTGCTCACCGAGCTTGGTTAAGGTGTCACGATAGCCATCGAGCTTTTCACGCTCTTTCGCTACCACGGCTTCGGGCGCTTTAGCGACAAAGCCTTCATTGCCAAGCTTACCTTCAACACGCTTGATCTCACCTTCGATTTTGGCGATCTCTTTGTCCAGACGCGCCAGTTCGGCATCTTTATCAATCAAGCCCGCCATTGGGATCAAGATCTCAGCGCTGCCAACCAAGGCAGACGCACAGGCCGGTAGCGTTTCGCTGCCGTCCAGTACCTTGAAACTGCCCAGTTTGGCCAGTGCGTTTAAGGTGGTGCTGTTGCTGCTCGCACGATCAGCATCACGTGAATCGGCGGCTTTTAGCATTACGTCAAGCGGTTGGCTTGGCGCAATATCGTACTCAGCACGTAGGTTACGGATGCTGACGATAAACTGCTTCACCCACTCAATGTCTTCTGACGCTTGGGTGTTCACGTGGCTTTGATCAAATTGCGGCAGAGGCTGCTGCATAATGGTGTCGCCTTCCACGCCGTTTACCAGCGGTTTAACGCTCTGCCAGATCGCTTCGGTGATGTAAGGGATCACAGGGTGCGCCAGACGCAAGGTTTTCTCCAGCACGGTGATCAAGGTATAACGGGTGGCACGCTGTTGTGCGTCGTCACCTTTCCACAGCACCGGTTTGGTCAGCTCCAAGTACCAATCGCAGAATTGATGCCAGATAAACTCATACAAGACGCCCGCCGCCATATCGAGACGGTAGTTGTCGAGGTGGGTGTTAAAGTCTTTGGCCGCTTGTTGGAACTGAGACTCGATCCACTGATCGGCATTTGAGAAGGTCATCTCGCCGCCGTTCATGCCGCAATCTTGCGCTTCGGTGTTCATCAGCACGTAACGGCTGGCGTTCCAAAGTTTGTTACAGAAGTTGCGGTAACCTTCCAGACGCTTCATGTCCCAGTTGATGTCACGGCCGGTAGAGGCCAGTGCTGCCAAGGTAAAGCGCAAGGCATCGGTGCCGTGGGCGTCGATGCCGTTTTCGAAGGTTTTGCGGGTCGCCTTCTCGATTTTTTCAGCCAGCTTAGGCTGCATCATGTTACCGGTGCGCTTGGCAACCAGATCATCAATGCCAATGCCGTCAATCATGTCGAGTGGGTCAAGCACGTTGCCTTTCGACTTCGACATCTTGGCGCCACTTTCATCGCGAATCAGGCCGGTCATGTAGATGGTTTTGAACGGGACTTGTGGCTTGCCGTTTTCATCTTTGATGAAGTGCATGGTCATCATGATCATGCGCGCCACCCAGAAGAAGATAATATCGAAGCCTGACACCAATACATCGGTAGGATGGAAGGTTTTCAGTGCATCGGTATTTTCTGGCCAGCCGAGGGTGCCGAATGTCCAAAGCGCCGATGAGAACCAGGTATCGAGCACGTCTTCGTCTTGGCGCAGCGCGACGTCGTCGCCAATCTGGTTGTCACGACGGACTTCGTCTTCATCGCGGCCCACATAGACATTGCCGTGATCGTCATACCAGGCTGGAATGCGGTGACCCCACCAAAGCTGACGCGAAATACACCAGTCTTGTACATCGCGCATCCAGGCAAAGTACATGTTTTCGTATTGCTTGGGCACAAACTGAATGTCGCCATCTTCTACCGCTTTGACAGCCGGCTCGGCGAGCGGCGCGGTGCGCACATACCATTGGTCGGTCAGCATCGGCTCAATAACCACGCCACCGCGATCGCCATAAGGGACGGTCAGATCGTGATCTTTGATTTCACCCAGCAAGCCGAGAACGTCAAACTCGGCGACGATCGCTTTACGCGCCGCAAAACGTTCCAAACCCTGGTAGGCGGCTGGAATGTCGCTCGCGTAGGCGGTGCTTGGCTGGCCTTTGTGATCAAACACTTCTGCGTGCTCGCGGATATCCGCGTTCAGGGTCAAAATGTTGATCATTGGCAGCTGGTGGCGCTGGCCGACTTCGTAGTCATTAAAGTCGTGCGCGGGAGTGATTTTTACACACCCGGTGCCTTTTTCCATGTCGGCGTGTTCGTCGCCCACGATCGGGATACGACGATTCACCACTGGCAGCAACACGTGCTGACCAATCAGATCTTTGTAACGCGGATCGTCTGGGTTTACCGCAACACCGGTATCGCCCAGCATGGTTTCTGGACGGGTGGTGGCAACGACAATGTAGTCTTTACCGTCTGCGGTTTTGGCACCATCAGCCAGTGGATAACGGAAATGCCACATGTGGCCTTTCTTGTCTTTGTTTTCCACTTCCAAGTCCGAAATCGCCGTGTGCAGTTTCGGATCCCAGTTCACCAAGCGTTTGCCGCGATAAATCAAGTCTTCTTTGTGCAGGCGCACAAACACTTCTTTTACCGCATTGGAGAATCCTTCGTCCATGGTGAAACGTTCGCGATCCCAGTCGACAGAGGCTCCCAAGCGGCGCAGCTGTTGGGTAATGGTACCACCGGATTCGCCTTTCCATTGCCAAATTTTGTCAATAAACGCGTCACGGCCGTAGTCGTGCTTGGTTTTGTTTTCTTCGGCTGCGATCTTACGTTCCACCACCATCTGCGTGGCAATACCGGCGTGGTCGGTCCCCACTTGCCAAAGGGTATTTTTACCTTTCATGCGCGCGGCACGGGTCAGGGTATCCATGATGGTATCCTGAAACGCGTGGCCCATATGCAGGCTACCGGTTACATTCGGAGGTGGGATCATGATGCTAAAGGCATCTTTGCTGGTATCACCATGAGGTCGGAAATAGCCCGCCTCTTCCCAGCGCTGATACAGCGCTTTTTCAATTGATTGTGGATTATATGTCTTTTCCATAGCGCTCTTGAAAGATCGTCAAGGGTTGGGCGATTGGTCGATGGCCAAGGTATGAAGTTGCAGGCCTGCCAGTCGGTATGCTTTATATCGGTGACGCGCGTGCTGTTTAAGCGTCTCATCGCAAGGGACGAAGTCTACCACTTGTGCAAACGAAGGCGCAAAATTTGATGCCTCTGTCGCCAAATTGATTAACACACTGCGATGACCGGTATGGCGCACACCTGGCCAGCCTATTTCCACCGGTGCGCCGCCTCGCGGCCCTTCACCGACCAGGTTATGGGGCACGAAGGTATCTGGGTCACGTTGCCATAAAGCGTCATCCAATTGATGCGCTTGGGCTTGGTCCTGTGCGGCCAGATAAATGCGTTGCCCTTGTTGATAGTAGTAAAAAGCCAAATCAATGGCCGTGTCTATCAGTATTTGTTGTTCACGCGCTTGCTGCTCAGGTGTCAGCCCCAGGCTGTTGCTGTCGTCTGCCGGCTCGGGCGGCGACAAAAGATAAAAGGTGGCGGTGGGCATATACGCTCCTAAATGTGAGAAACGGCCTCCGTCCCAAAAGCGGGGTGTCCGGGTAGCGCGGAGCCATCAACATAGCCGATTGTGCGTGCAGACACCAGTGCCGGATAAAGTTTCAACAAAAAAGGAGGCCGGTGGGCCTCCTGTTCGTGGTTACTCTTCCAATTCAAGCCCGGAGCGGTTGAGTAAAAATTGCACCAGCAGAGGAACGGGACGGCCGGTGGAACCTTTTTCTTTGCCGCCGCTTTTCCAAGCAGTCCCAGCGATGTCTAAGTGTGCCCAGTTGTACTTTTTGGCAAACCGAGACAAGAAGCAGCCCGCGGTGATGGTGCCACCGCCTTTACCACCAATATTGGCCATATCGGCAAACGGGCTATCGAGTTGCTCTTGGAACTCGTCAGTCATTGGCAGGCGCCACGCACGGTCACCGGCTTGCTCTGAGGCACTGATAATATCGTGCGCCAAGGGGTTCTGGTTAGCAATTAGGGCGCTGATGTGATGGCTAAGGGCCATGATGCACGCGCCGGTGAGGGTTGCCACATCAATCACACACTCTGGCTCATAACGCTCTACATAGGTGAGGGCATCACAAAGTACTAAGCGACCTTCGGCGTCGGTATTAAGCACCTCGACCGTTTGCCCTGACATGGTCGTCAGGATGTCACCTGGACGATAGGCTTGGCCGTCTGGCATGTTTTCACAACCGGCGAGCACACCCACGACATTGATAGGTAGGTTAAGCTCGGCCAAGGCACGCATCACCCCAAATACCGATGCGGCACCGCCCATGTCGTACTTCATCTCATCCATACCGGCACCGGGCTTAATGGAAATACCGCCCGAGTCAAAGGTGAGGCCTTTGCCGACGAGCACAATCGGTTTTGCCTCTGGATCAGGGCTGCCCTTGTACTCCATGATCGACATCATCGATTCATTTTTTGAGCCACGGCCAACCGCAAGATAGGAATGCATGCCCAGCTTGTCCATTTCTTCTTCACCGATAATACGGGTGGTGACCGCATCATAGTCATCGGCTAAACGGCGCGCTTGCGAGGCAAGATAGGCAGGGTTCGCCACGTTCGGTGGCATATTACCCAAATCTTTACAGGCATTCACACCAGAAGCGATCGCTAAGCCATGCGCGATGGCACGCTCACCCAGATTCAATTCACGACGCGTTGGGACGTTGAACACCATTTTGCGTAATGGGCGACGAATTTCTGGCTTAACACTTTTGAACTGGTTAAAGGTGTACAGACTGTCTTTGGTGCTTTCAACCGCTTGACGTACCTTCCAGTATGTATCACGGCCTTTAACATGTAGCTCGGTTAAAAAGCAGACCGCTTCCATCGAGCCGGTTTCATTGAGGGTGTTGATGGTTTTTTTGATGATTTCTTTGTATTGGCGCTCGCCGAGCTCGCGCTCTTTACCACAACCCACCAGTAATACGCGCTCAGATAACACGTTCGGAACATGGTGTAGCAGGAGCACTTGGCCGGGTTTACCTTCAAGATCACCGCGGCGCAGCAGGGCGCTGATGTAGCCGTCGCTGATTTTGTCGAGTTGCTCGGCCACGGGGGACAGGCGGCGAGGCTCAAACACGCCAACGACAATACAGGCACTGCGTTGCTTTTCGGGGCTACCGCTCTTTACACTGAACTCCATTTGTACTCCTAGATCCTAAAGACAATTGAGACCAAATGTTGGATAATGCCGCCACTATATGTTGTTGAACGCGCTTTGATGCGTCCAGATCAGCCGGCGGTCAACAAATGGCCGAAAGATTAGAAAACAACTAATTAACCCAGAAACTATAGTTATTCGAGTAAAAAAACAAGTTTTCCATAGGTGCCTTCGCTTTGATAATTGTTCGATATTTGATCCGGGAGACAGTTAAAACACAAGTTGCCGTTTTATTTGTGTTGTTTCTGGTCTTTTTCAGCCAAAAATTTATCCGTGTGCTCGCCAGTGCCACGGAAGGATCGATCCCGGGGAATCAGATCATTACCTTAGTCGGTTTATATATGCCGTCGATGGCAATGCTGATGTTACCTTTGAGCTTGTATATCGGCATTTTGATTACATTCGGGCGGCTCTATGCTGAGAGTGAGATCACGGTCATGAACGCCACTGGGATTGGCAATGAGTTTCTGATCCGCGCTGCGCTGTATCTCGCGATTATCACCGGATCCGTGGCGGCGTTTAACTCGCTTTGGCTAACGCCATGGGCCAATAACCAAGAGCTCGAGGTGATGGAGCAATTAGAGGCCAAATCCGGTTTAGAATTGTTGGTGCAAGGGCAGTTTCAAAGTGCGCCATCGGGTGAGGCGGTGATTTTCGTCGATAATATCGAAGATGATGGTAAAACGCTCAAACAGGTATTTGTCGCTCAGCCCGTCCCCCAAGGCTCTTTACTGCCGAATGTGGTGGTGGCCGATAAAGGCTATGTGTCTGAGCTGCCTGACGGTCGACAAGTCTTGGATTTGTTAGAGGGAACCCGTACCGAGGGCGTACCGACTCAGCTTAACTATGGTGTAACGACCTATAAAAACTATCAGGTATTGATTGGTCAGCGCGAAGTGCGTGAAAAAAGTCGTGACTGGGATGCGATGCCAACCTTGCAATTGGTTGGTGAATCAAGTTTGAAGGCGCGCGCCGAACTGCAGTGGCGTATTTCCTTGGTATTGTGTATCCCCTTGATGACCATGATTGTGGTGCCGTTATCGGCGGTGAACCCGCGTCAGGGACGCTTTGCCAAACTCTTCCCCGCGATAATGATTTATCTGGCCTATTTTTTATCGATCAGCGCGGCGAAATCCGCGGTAGAAGATGGCGATCTGCCCGCACAAATTGGTCTGTGGAGTATCAATGTGGCCGCTTTATTACTGGCCGTGATCCTCGCCAGCTGGGATTCGCTACCGGTGAGAAAACTCAAAGCTAGCTTAAAAGGATCTGCCTGATGTTTCGCATTCTTGATTGGTATATTGGCCGGACTCTGATAGGCACCTCGTCACTGTGTTTGGCGACCTTGGTGGGATTGTCTGCGATCATCAAGTTTGTCGAGCAGTTACGCTCGGTCGGTGATGGTACCTACACCATGGGCAAAGCGATTTTGTATGTGTTGCTCAGCATGCCGCGCGATATTGAAATGTTCTTCCCCATGGCGGTTTTGCTGGGGGCATTGATTGGTTTGGGAATGCTGGCCTCAAGCTCAGAGCTGGTGGTGATGCAGGCCGCTGGGGTGTCGAAACTCCAAATTGGCTTATCAGTGCTTAAAACGGCCATTCCGTTAATGTTGATTGTGATGGTGCTGGGCCAGTGGGGCGCACCGGATGCGCAAAAAGCCGCTCGTGAGCTGCGTGCCATTGCCAAATCAGGTGGAAACGTGATGTCGGTGCGGCGTGGGGTTTGGGCGAAAGATGGCGACGATTTTATTTATATCGCCCGCGCGGATGAGCAAGATACGCTGACCGGTGTGAGCATTTGGAAGTTTGATGACCAGCAAACCATGACCAATGTGGTGTTTGCTGAGCGTGCTGATTATCTCAATAAAGACAGTTGGATGCTTAAAGATGTGACCATTACGCGCATGCAAAATCAAACCGCGCTGAGCAATGTAGAGCAGGATGAATTGGTTTGGAATACCACACTGACGCCTGACAAATTAGCGGTGGTGACGGTGAAACCCGAAGAGCTACCGCTATCGGGTTTGTATAGTTATGTGTCCTACCTTAAAGCGTCACAGCAAGATGCGTCACGTTATGAGCTGGCCCTGTGGCGCAAAGCGGTACAGCCGCTGTCGATCGCGGTGATGATGCTGTTGGCGCTGAGTTTTGTCTTTGGCCCTTTGCGAAGTGTCACCATGGGTGCGCGGGTGCTATCAGGGGTGATTTTTGGCTTTGGCTTTTATATCGCCAACGAAGTCTTTGGGCCGATGAGTTTGGTGTATCATCTCCCTCCGGCCATTGGTGCTATCACTCCAAGTGTCATTTTTCTGGTGATCACCTTGCTGTTACTGAGACGCAAGCTGTAGTGCTGAAAGTAAACGCTTAGCGACAAGGTAAGGTGATGACATCAGTGCTTTGGCAAATCAATCGCGAGCGTGAAGAGATTAAAAAAGGGCCGATAACATATCGGCCCTTAGTTTATTTGATCATTCTCTAAGTGTGGTTTAGAAGCTGTAGCTCATACCTAAACGAACATCGCGCCCAGGCTCAGGCATGCTATTGCCGCTGCTTAAGGTAAACGAGCTATGCTCGCTGTATTCTTTGTCGAGCAGGTTATTGACCGCGAGTGAAACAGTAAGCCCCTGATAGGCTGCTGGCTGCCACTGTGCGCGTACATCATGAACCATGTAACCAGGTTTCTCGTGTTTACCTTCTGGCACATCGGTCAGCCTTTCCACTCCGGTAAGGGTATAGCCTAAGCTCACATCGGTATCGACTAGCTGATATTGCGTATCCCACACCCAAGTGTTACCGACTGACGCGCCAATTGCCATGGCGTCGCCCAAAGGATCGCCATTTTCATCTTCCATGTCGACGTAGCTATAGCTCAGTCGGGTATCGAGCTGCTTGAGCGCCCAGTTAACACTGGCTTCGACACCTTGGCTCGTCACATCATCCTCTAGATTGTAAAGGTAGTGTGGGTCACTACCGCGATCATACGCCTGGTAGTTTTCTATTTGAGTATTAAAGCCGGTGACTGCAAAACTCAGGATGTCTTGTTCGGCTAGCATCCCATAACCTTGCCATTCAACACCGATTTCAGCTTGTTTAGCTTGTTCGGGCTTTAAGCCTTTTTCCACATCAACGGCACCACCGATCAACAATACTTCGCGGGTTTTGGCACCGCGCACGGCTTCGCCGTAGCCAGCATGAAGACGGAGGTTGTCAGTGGCTTGATAGCTCAGTTGTAGGTTCGGTGATACTTCACTGCCATCGATCTCGCCTGCTTGGCCATAATCGGTGTGGTAATCATCAAAACGGGCACCCCAAGCAATGCCAAGGTCGCCGATTGTCATTCTATCTTGCAAGAAAACACCAATGTTTCTGGCTTTGTCTTGGTTGTTAGGACCATTCGCTTCTTCATAATCGATATTGTCGGTTTTTTGCTCGAACATATCGATGCCAGCGGTGAGGTCATGCTGCAAAGCACCGGTATTGAAACGCATACGATTACGAATATCACCGCCAATATTGCGTGAACGGCTGAATGTCTGGCTCTCAATGCGATCAAGGTCGAGGGTGTTTTGATAGAGCTTGGTGGTCAGTTCAATCCAGTTAGAATCCGGCGCCCAGCGATGTTGGAAAGAGAAGGTTTCGCGCTCGGTTTCTTGATAGCTCTGTGACTGACGGCTGAATTCAGGCATGTGCGCACGGATAAAGTAATCGCCCTCATCCGTCCGACGTTCGGCGCTAACACGAACATCATGATCACCGTGCTCAAGAAGCGAAAGCTTGACCAAGTAGCTTCGCTGTTGGCTGGCAGTAGCAGGTTGTAAATCACCACCACCGTGACGATAGTCGTCACTATTGCGACCTTTCATGTAGGCAAGAATGCCCAGTGATTCGCCAAGGCGACCATACACAGCGGAACTGCCCGAGGTCGCATTTGCCGCGCTTTCGTGGCCGGCGGAAAAACGGGCACCGATATCTTGCCCTGCGCGAAGCATGTCTTGCGCATCTTTGGTTTCAAAGCGGACGCTACCTCCTAATGCGCCAGGGCCACTATCAGCGCTAGCAGGTCCGGACTCTACGCCAACACGTTTGAGTAATTCAGGCTCAATATTTAAACGCCCTTGGTGATGGAACAGGTAGCCACCTTGAGCTGCACCATCAACGGTAATGTTGAGGTTGGTATCTTCAACACCGCGCAGATAGACCTTTTGTCCGGTGCCAATCCCGCCGCCGACGTTAATGCTGGCGGTATCGCGGAACATGTCTTCTAGATCTTGTGCCTGACGTGCTTCAAGCGCTTCGGCATTAACCGCTATTTTGCCTTGTAGGCTGTCAGCGGTGACAGTCACTGTCTCGACCGGCTTTGGGTCTTGAGCATGAGCGGGCAGACTGAGCGTTCCCGCGGCGATAAGAGCAAGGGTGAGCGGTCTTAAACGTAAATGCATGTCATACTCCTATGCAAATAGTTCTCATTTGATTGTGGGGCGGGACTATATCAAGGCGAGATCAAAATAACCAATAAAATCACATTAAAAATGCGTATTGTTACGATTATCATCTGCCTATGTTGCTAAATGGATAGACTATGTGACGTGTTTGTTTTTAATAAGAAAATAGAGAGGCAATCAGAAAGCTAATGCAGATGCTATGCGGTGGAAACGGACGAGAAAAGAATGAAGACGGAAAATAAGAGGGCCAGCAATCATGCCGGCCCACACAAAAGAATACGTCTTTTAACGTTAATCTTTTTTAGATTGAGGCGCATCTAGGTATTCAAACGCCTTAACCACGCCTTCTACACCGCGAATATTGCGCGCTATCTCAACCGCTTGGTCCGCTTGTGATTGGGTGACGGCGCCCATTAAAAACACTTCGCGGGCTTCAGTGACCACCTTGATATTTACCGCGCGTAACTGGTCATCGGCGACAAAGGCTGCTTTAACGCGGGTCGTTAGCCAGCTATCCGTACTGATATCGGCCAAGCCAACCATTGGCGTTTCACGGACTTCGTTATAGACAACATCGACGTTATCCAGGGCTCGGACCCGTTCAACCAGTTGCTGGGTGAGGGCCTGGTCGGTGCTTTGCCCGACTAACAGAACTTGCCCTTGAAACGATGCCGCCTTAACGCGAAGCTTATTTTTGAACGGGGCTTTGTTCACGATCCCGGCGGTATTGAGACCAATTTGGGTATCGTGCCACTCTTCTCCGGTCGTACGAGGATCGGAGGAATAAATGGCGGAACACGCTTGCAGCGTCAGTGCCAATATCAAGGTCATGATAACGCGCATGAATTATTCTCCGTGAGAAGGAAAGAGGACTTGGTCAATCAGGTCACACAAGCAATGGACAGTGAGCAGGTGTCCTTCTTGAATGCGCGCGGTACGTTGCGAGGGAATACGGACTTCGACATCACGCTGGCCAAGCAACCCGGCCATTTCGCCGCCGTCTTTCCCGGTTAACGCAATAATGGTCATATCACGGGTCACGGCAGCTTCCATCGCTTTGATGATGTCTTTACTGTTGCCGCTGGTGGATATGGCCAGAAGCACATCGCCCGCTTGCCCTAGCGCTCGTACTTGCTTGGAGAAGACTTCATCGTGGCTGTAGTCGTTGGCCACTGCGGTTAAGGTGGTAGTGTCTGTGGTGAGCGCCAAAGCCGGTAAGCTGGGACGCTCAGTCTCAAAGCGATTTAACAGGCAAGACGCAAAATGCTGGGCATTCGCGGCGGAACCGCCATTACCACAACACAAGATTTTGTTGCCGTTAAGTAGGCTTTGCACCATTACTTGTGCCGATTGTGATAGATACTCGGGAATCGCTTCTGCGGCCGCGATTTGGGTTTGAATACTTTCGGTAAAGCTCTCTTTAATGCTCTCTAGCATGACTTACCCTTGAACAATGTTTTGAATCCAGTTGACCGCCTCAACGCTGCCATCAAAGGTGACAGCGTCAAAGCGAAATTCGGTTTGCATACTTTTGATGCCGCGGCATTGCATCCAACGCTCAGCGGCGAGAATTAAACGACGTTGTTTGGTGGCGGTAATGCTCGCCGCCGCGCCACCAAAGCCGTGCCCGCGCCGGAAACGCACCTCGACAAACACCAAGCAACTGCCATCGCGCATCACAAGATCAATCTCGCCGCGACGACTATGGGCGTTTTTATCGAGCAGACTCAGCCCGTGGCGCATTAGGTATTGGCAAGCGTGTGCTTCGTAAGCCTGTCCTGTTGCTCTGGACTGAGGCTGTTTCACTGCGCCTCTCCGCGAGATTCCGTCTCAACAGGCTCAATGGCGGTTTGACCAAATCGCGCCCAGTCTAGCTGACGGTGGATAATACACTGATCGGCGAGTGAGAGTTGCCCCGTTTGACCATTTAGCTGATAACCCGGCTGGGCTTGCATTTGTGGTAGCCCCTTCAGCAGCTGGTAAGCATCCATCCCCAAGGCATGTAAGCGCGTGGTGTTGTTACTTGGCGATGGATGACGCTGTTGATAGCTTTTATACGCATCGCTTTGGGCGTGCACTAATAGAGGAATATCACTGAATTCGATGCCTTCAAGCTCGGCTAATTGGCCCATGCCATCGGCGCGGTTATTGCTACGCGAGCTTGCATAGAGTTTCGGCGGCAAGACATCGGGATTAATCGCGACCTCAATAAAGGGTTTTAATAAGGTCAGCTCAGCGGCACCGGCCACCATATAAACGGCGTCGATATCGCGACGGCTACGGGCTTGCGATTGTAAGGGTAAGTCGGTGAGTTTTTTCAGTTGTGAAATGCGGCGCTGACTGGCGTCTAAACCAAAGATATCACGAATGCGTGCTTGCATTTTATCACGATCACCGAGAGGCGCTTGCTCAACGTCTGTATCGGTGAGTGACTGCCAGCGGGCGGAAAATGCATCACGGATCCGTTGACCAAAGGCGGAGTCAGGGTAGAGCACTAAGGGGAACTGATACCCCTGCTGGTGAAGACGGTCGGCGGCTTGCGCGGCTTCTTGTTCGGGTGACAAGGTGAAGTAGCACACACCTTGCGTATAATTTTCATCCGTGGGCTGGTTAAGCGCCAATAAAGGCACTTGGCCGGCGAGCGCGTC
The DNA here is from genome assembly GCF_001996185.1 of Salinivibrio costicola subsp. alcaliphilus. Taxonomy (NCBI): domain Bacteria; kingdom Pseudomonadati; phylum Pseudomonadota; class Gammaproteobacteria; order Vibrionales; family Vibrionaceae; genus Salinivibrio; species Salinivibrio costicola. The sequence continues at coordinate 77,089 of NZ_MUFR01000007.1, read as the reverse complement.
ACTGACTGCGGCGACTTTATGTTTCTGCAGTGGCCCCACCACGAAGTCGATGCCGTCATCACGGATACGTTGCGTGAGCGCATCGACATCCATGGCGTTGGTATCGTAAAAGCGCACACGAGGGCGTTGATCTGTTTTCGCATCAAGCATGGCTTCAATAAAGCCATCACGAATGGCATCCCCTTGATCAGCAAATTTATCCGTCAGTGGTAGCATGACCCCTACATTAGTGGGTTGTGTGATGGTCAGTGCTTGGATATCGGCCAAATTATCCGGTAAATACTGGTTCGCGGGGTGCGTAGGGTGCGACGCCAAGTAGGCATCTAATTGGCTTTGCATCTCGGCCAGATCGCGGGTGTAGCGGCGCGCGATGTCCAACAAGGTGACCCAACCGGCAAGGATGTCATCATCACTGGATTGAAGCTGTTTGATCTCGCGCTGGTTGAGCGATTGTAAATCTTGCCACAGCGTGTTCCATGCTTGCTGAGCTTGGTCGGATTCAATATAGCTGGCTAACCGATGCTGATTGTTGACCGCGTCCAGGGCATTGCCTTGCTGACGCGCAATTTTGGCTTTTTGCTGATAGAAGCGGACATATTGTCCCTCGGTGAGCTGCCAATCAGGGGATAAGGCCAACGCTTGATCGGCTTGGGTTAGCTTGCCGGTTTGTGCCAAAAAGCGCCCACGCGCGAGTGTCCATTCAATACGCTGGTCCGTATTAAGATTGCGCTCAGCCAAGCGCTGCAGCAGCACATCCGCTTGGTTCAATTGTTGCTCGTTAATCAGCGCTTTTATCGCCAGTAAAAACCAGTCATTTTGCTTATCACCTTGGCTGGTTTCGGCCTGCAACAAATAAAATGTCGAATTTTCCGTTGCCGGTTGACTGATGACATCACGCGCAGTTGGCGTGGTGGACGGCGCACTACAAGCCGCTAAAGCCAATGCTAAGGCTACAGGGGTAATAAGTCGTGTTACACTTTGACGCTTCTGGGTAAGTTTAACCATGAACATATTTCAACCGTGACAACGTTGCCCCTATCTTAATCGCCGAAGGGTTGTTAAACAAATGACTGATGCAAATCTATCCGACCATGCTCACCCCACGCTGTATATTGTGCCAACACCGATTGGCAATTTGGCTGATATTACCCAGCGTGCTCTTGATGTTTTAGCCAGTGTCGACGTGGTCGCGGCCGAAGATACGCGTCATACGGCTCGGTTGCTATCGCATTTTTCGATTAGTGCGAAAACTTTTGCGTTGCATGAGCACAATGAACAGCAGAAAGCCGCTGCATTGTTAACGCGCCTGCAACAAGGCCAGTCGATTGCATTAGTCTCTGATGCTGGCACCCCCTTGATTAGCGATCCGGGATATCACCTGGTCACTCAATGCCGTGAGGCGGGTGTCAGAGTGGTCCCATTGCCTGGCGCCTGCGCGGTAGTCACCGCATTAAGTGCATCGGGTTTGCCTTCAGACCGTTTTAGTTTTGAAGGGTTCCTGCCTCCTAAGACAAAAGCGCGACAAGATACGTTCCGTGAATTGGCCGATGATCCGCGTACCTTGATTTTCTATGAGTCACCGCACCGTATTCGTGACAGCTTGGCGGATATGCGCGAGGTACTGGGCGACGCGCGTCGCGTGGTGTTGGCGCGCGAACTAACGAAAACCTTTGAAACCATCCATGGGGCACCGTTGGGTGAACTCATTGAGTGGTTGAGTGAGGATCCTAATCGCTTACGTGGAGAAATGGTGTTATTGGTCGCCGGCCATCGCGCGGATAAAACGGCTTTGCCAACCGCGGCGTGTCATGCGCTGGGTCTATTGGCGGCCGAGTTACCGTTAAAAAAAGCAGCCGCGTTAGTCGCGGAATTATATGCGGTGAAAAAAAACGCACTCTATAAATGGGGCCTAGAGAATTTATAGCTGAGCGCGATTTACGCTGGCTTGCGTGAATATTCTTCTATATACTCCCCCGCTCGAGTTGGCCGGGTAATCGCTGCTTTATTGATGTCCTTTGGGAGACTGATAAAGGGGAGGAAAGTCCGGGCTCCTCAGGGCAGGGTGCCAGGTAACGCCTGGGAGGCGCGAGCCTACGACCAGTGCAGCAGAGAGTATACCGCCGATGGCTCTTCGGAGCACAGGTAAGGGTGAAAGGGTGCGGTAAGAGCGCACCGCGCGACTGGCAACAGTTCGTGGCACGGTAAACTCCACCCGGAGCAAGACCAAATAGGTCCCTATTGGCGCGGCCCGCGTTTGGGGACGGGTAGGTTGCTGGAGCCTGTGAGCGATTGCAGGCCTAGACGAATGGTTACCACCGTTTTTACGGTACAGAACCCGGCTTACAGGCCAACTCACCTCCTTTTAGGGCGAGCCTTTTTGGCTCGCCCTCTCTTTTTCAGCGTTTGAGTCAGACGATTTGGTTATAACCGAATGTCATCGGCTTTTTTGTGTATTGATTAAGCCGCTGAAAACCTTCTTTAATCTTCCCAGGTGTGATCTTGCTCACTGTCATGGCTTGCTTGACTTTCTTTTTACCTGCTACGTACACTTCTGGGTGGGAAAATGTGGTGTAAAGTGGATAATCTTGGTGAAAAAGGGAAAATAACGTCATGTTACGTGGCGTCAGCGCCATTTCGGTCGATAAAAAAGGGCGACTTGCTCTGCCAACGCGCTATCGCGATGGGTTAATTCACCATTGTGATGGCCAGTTTGTGTGCACGATCGATCACCAACTTCCTTGCTTGGCGCTGTACCCGGTCCCGGAATGGGAAGTGATTGAGGCGAAGTTATCGCAGTTATCCAGCTTTCAACCTGCAGAGCGACGCCTGCAGCGTTTATTACTTGGCCATGCGTTTGACTGTGAAATGGACGGACAAGGTCGCTTATTACTGCCTGCGACCTTGCGCCAATATGCCGGGTTAGACGGCAAAGCGATGCTGGTTGGCCAACTCAACAAATTTGAGATTTGGGACGAGCAGACGTGGCAGGCACAAATTCGCCAGGATATGGACACACAGGCGGAATCAACCCCGATGCTCAGTGAGCGGTTAGCAGACCTCTCATTGTAAATAATGAAGTGAATGTATGTCAGAACAATATACCCATGTTTCCGTCCTATTAAATGAATCAGTGGACGGCCTTGCGATTAAACCCGATGGCATCTATGTCGATGGTACTTTTGGTCGCGGCGGTCACTCGCGCCATATCTTGTCGCAATTGGGTGATAACGGTCGCCTGTATGCTATCGATCGCGATCCACGCGCGATCGAAGAGGCAAATTCCATCGATGATCCGCGTTTCCAGATTATTCATGGCCCGTTTTCTGAGATAGCGTCGTACCTCAGTGAGCGTGGGCTAGCGGAAAAGGTCGATGGGATCCTCCTTGATTTGGGCGTGTCTTCGCCCCAGCTTGACGACCCTAGCCGTGGCTTCAGTTTTATGCATGATGGCCCGCTTGATATGCGTATGGATCCGAGCACCGGCCAGTCGGCCGCACAGTGGTTAGAAACCGCCAGTGTCGATGATATTGTTTGGGTATTAAAAGTGTTCGGCGAAGAGCGTTTTGCGCGCCGGATTGCTAATGCCATTGTTCGTCACCGTGAAGATGAAGAAGCACCTGCGCTGACCACGACCAATCAGCTTGCCAAGCTGATTGATCACGCGGTGCCGTTTAGAGAGAAGAAAAAGCACCCTGCGACACGTAGCTTTCAAGCGATTCGGATTTACATCAACAGTGAGCTGGATGAAATCGAGCAAGCACTGCAAGGCGCGCTCGCCAGTTTAGCCCCGAGTGGACGCTTATCAGTGATTAGCTTTCACTCGTTAGAAGATCGCATGGTCAAGCGCTTTATCCGTAAGCAAAGTAAAGGACCGGATGTGCCCAAAGGGGTGCCTTTGACCGAAGCACAGATTGCCGAGCTCGGTTCGGCGGCAATGAAGCCGATTGGCAAGGCGATTAAACCGTCCGCGGAAGAAGTGGCGCATAACGCCCGGGCGCGAAGCTCGGTATTACGCGTGGCGGAAAAGTTAGGATAACGCATGAAACCGCGCCCAAGCCTCGCTAAGCAGATAGGCCAGGATGTATTGGCAATCGGGAAGTTGCCATTAGGGTTACTGCTGGCGGTATTGGTTTCGGCGATTGCCGTGGTATCTATGACCCAATCAACGCGTAATTTGATTGCCAAACAGGACGCGCTATTAGAGCAACGTGAAACCCTTGAAGTGGAGTGGCGCAATCAATTGCTAGAGGAAAATGCGTTGTCTGAACATAGCCATGTGGAATCCGTGGCGCGTCAGTCTTTTGACATGATTCGTCCCACCAGTGAGAACGAAGTGATTGTAACGCGACCTTTGAGTAACGACCGGTGAAAAAACGTTCTACCAAGTCTACCAATCGCCGTACACCCAAAGCGCCACCGGTATTGATTCAGTGGCGCTTTGGTCTTGTCTGCGTATTTATTGGCTTAGCCTTGGCTGCCTTGGTGGCGCGCGCCGCTTATATCCAAGTGATTGAGCCCGATCGATTACGCCACGAAGGGGATCTGCGTTCGATACGAACAGAGCAGGTTCCTTCCGCGCGAGGCATGATCACCGACCGTCAAGGTGAGGCACTCGCGATCAGTGTGCCCGTTCAAGCCGTGTGGGCGGATCCGGTGACGGTATTCAAACACCAAGGATTAAAAAACGTCGATCGCTGGCATGCGCTTGCGGATGTTTTGGGGTTAGGTCGGCAAGCCTTGATTGATAAAATTCAGGCTAATCGGCAGCGGCGTTTTATTTATCTGCAACGTCAAGTGCGCCCAGCCATGGCAGCGTACGTTGATAAGCTTGAGTTACCTGGCATAGGGTTAAAAGCTGAGTCACGCCGCTTTTATCCCAGTGCGGAAGTCAGTGCACACCTTGTTGGGATGACTGGGATTGACGGCCATGGTTTAGAAGGGATCGAACGCCGATTTGATGATTGGTTGGCGGGTGAGCATGGTAAACGCACGGTGCGTAAAGACCGATTTGGCCGTGTCGTGGAGCATATTGCCACCGAAGATAAAAAAGAAGGCCAGTCGCTGACGCTGAGCATCGATCAGCGTCTTCAAGCCATTGCGTATCGTGCTATCAAACAAGCCGTCGCCGATTACCGCGCCACCTCGGGCTCTTTGGTGATGGTGGACGTGAAGACCGGTGAAGTGATGGCCATGGTCAACGCCCCCTCCTATAACCCCAATAATCGTAGCTCACTCAAAAGCTTTAACATGCGTAATCGCGCGATTACTGATGTGTTTGAACCGGGCTCAACCATGAAGCCTTTTGTGGTACTCACTGCGTTAGAAAACGGTGTTGCCGATATGGACACCGTAATAGATACCGGCAACGGCATTATGCAAATCGGTGGCAGTCGAGTGCGTGATGTTTCTAAAGTCGGCAAAGCTAACCTTGCGCGTATTCTCAAAAAATCCAGTAATATCGGTGTGAGTAAACTCTCATTAGCCATGCCTGTAGAGACCTTATTAGGTCAATATGGCAGCTTTGGGCTCGGCACCGGTACGGGCGTTGAGCTGGTTGGTGAATCAGTGGGCCATTTCCCCTCTCGGCGTCGTTGGTCAGATTTTGAACGTGCCACGCTAGCCTTTGGCTATGGATTATCGGTGACACCGACTCAGCTTGTGCGTGCTTATGCCACGCTAGGGTCGCTGGGCATTAATCGACCACTGAGCATTTTAAAGCGTGAAGGCGTCACAGAAGGTAAGCAAGTTGCCTCGCGCGAAAATGCCTATAAAGTCCTGCAAATGTTGGAAGGGGTGACCCAAGAAGGCGGCAGTGCGCGTCGTGCCGCGGTTGATGGCTATCGCGTTGGCGCCAAAACCGGGACCGCGAAAGTCGCTGTCGCCGGTGGCTATGGCGACGAATATATTGGTTACACCGCGGGGCTGGCCCCCATTAGCAATCCTAAGCTGGCCATGGTGGTGGTGATCAACGAGCCGCAAGGCGACAAATATTATGGCGGGCAGGTCGCGGCACCTGTGTTTTCGAGCGTGATGAAAAGCGCACTCCAGATTTTAAACATTGCACCGGATGCCGGTACGGGTCCGGCGTTGCAAGTGGCAAAGCATGCAAATGAAGTGAATGGCGATGAATGATTTAAACCAATGGCTGAGCCCTTGGCTGGCGGATGTGCCCTCGATGCCGGTACGGCACCTATCCTTGGATAGCCGCAAAATCCGTCAAGGTGATGTATTCGTGGCGATAAAAGGGCACCAAGTTGATGGTCGCCAGTTTATCGATACCGCGATTCAGGCCGGTGCTGTGGCTGTGGTGCAGCAAGCGGAGCAAAATGCTGTGCAGTGGTATCAGAATGTGCCGCTCATCAGTTTATGCGTTTTACCTGCTTCCTTATCGGCATTAGCCGCGCGTTTTTATCAGCACCCGCAACAGCACATAGGCATGATTGGCGTGACCGGCACCAATGGTAAAACCACAGTCTCCCAATTGATTGCACAGTGGTTAGATGCCTTAGGTGAGCGGACCGCGGTGATGGGCACCACCGGCAATGGCTTTATTGGCCAATTAGAAGCGGCGGAAAACACCACGGGCGATGCCATTGGTATTCAAGCCCAGCTTGCGGCGTTTGCGCAGCAAGGTGCACGCCATGTCGCGATGGAAGTGTCTTCACATGGCTTGGTGCAAGGGCGCGTTGCTAGCCTGGCATTGGATGCGGCTGTGTTTACCAATTTAAGCCATGATCATCTCGATTATCACGGCACCTTAGATGCCTATGCGGCGGCGAAAAAGCAACTGTTTGATTTGGGCTCTCCGCTCAAAGTGATAAACGCTGACGATGCCGTGGGGCGCACTTGGCTCCAGCAATGGCCTGACGCGATTGCCGTCGCTATGCAGCCCGACGCATTAAGTGCTCACGCCGGCCGGTATGTACTGGCACAGTCGGTGACCTATACCACCGAGGGGGTCTGTGTTCGTATTGACTCTTCGTGGGGCCAGGGTGACATGTATGCAGAGTTAGTGGGTGATTTTAATGTCAGCAACCTCCTCGTGAGCCTGGCGACCTTGCTGGGGCTGGGTTATTCGTTATCAACCTTGTTAGCGAGTAGTCAGCAGCTACAAGCGGTTGTGGGGCGCATGGAGGTTTTTCTTGCGCCTGACAAACCGACCGTGGTGGTTGACTATGCTCACACGCCCGATGCGCTTGAGAAAGCACTACTGGCCTTACGACGTCATTGCCACGGCGCACTTTGGTGTGTATTTGGCTGTGGCGGCGATCGTGATACGCGTAAACGCCCGGTGATGGCCCGAGTGGCTGAACAGCATGCTGACAAGGTGGTGTTGACCAATGATAACCCTCGCGGTGAGGCCCCTGAGTCGATCACGCAAGATATGCTCGCGGGGCTGCAAAACCCCGAACGTGTACGGGTAGAGCATGACCGCGCTCAAGCGGTGACGCAGGTCATCGAGCAAGCGCAAGCCGACGACATTGTCTTGGTGGCGGGCAAGGGCCATGAAGACTATCAAGTGCTCGCGCATGGCAAGGTGCATTACTCTGACCGCGAGACGGTCGCGGCGCGACTCAAGGAGTTATCATGATTCGGACAACCCTCAGCACATTGGCGAATGCGATAGGGGCCACTGTGTATTATGCCGATCACGCGTCGGGTACGCCACCGATCGATGCCATTACCACCGATACGCGTGAGCTGCGCGCGGGGGCACTATTTGTCGCGCTGAAAGGTGACCGTTTTGATGGCCACGATTTTGCTGAGCAGGCAAAAGCATCAGGCGCCGCCGCGATGGTGGTTTCGCGCCAGTTGGACATTGATATTCCCCAATTGCTGGTGGACGATACACGCCTTGCCCTGGGTCAGTTAGGCGCTTGGGTCAAACAGCAATGCCAGGTGCCGACCATTGCGATCACGGGGAGCTGCGGTAAGACCACAGTCAAACAAATGTTGGCGGCGATCTTGGCACAGAAAGGACCCACGTTATCGACTGCCGGCAACTTCAATAATGATATTGGTGTCCCGCTGACGTTGTTTCGACTCACTCCTGCACACCACTATGCGGTGATTGAACTCGGCGCTAACCATATTGGTGAAATTGCTTATACCACATCATTGGTCAAGCCTGATATTGCCGTGGTTACTAACTTAGCCGCGGCCCATCTCGAAGGGTTCGGCTCATTAGAGGGAGTGGCTGTGGCCAAAGGCGAAATTTATCAAGGGCTGCCCAAAGGCGGGATAGCGTTGGTGAATCAGGGTAGCCACGGTGGTGATACATGGGGTGACGTCCTGGCAGATAAGCAGGTGATTGCGGTAACAGACACGCAAGCCGCCCCCCTGACCTTGATTGATAGTGCCCTGACAACCGCGGGCTGTTATCAGCTCACGCTGAGTGACGGACAGAGCCAACAGTCGGTGATGCTGCCGCTACCGGGCAAGCACAATATTATCAATGCGTTAATGGCCGGTTGTGCGGCGATGCAGTTACCCGGCGTGAGTCTGGCGGATGTCGTGGCCGGGCTTGAGTCGGTAGAAAACGTCGCAGGACGCACACAAGTGAGTGAGCCTCGCCCAGGGTTACGGCTGATTGATGATACCTATAACGCCAGTGTCCCAGCGATGAAGTCTGCCATTGATGTTTTAGCCAGCTATCCAGGTGAGCGTTGGTTGATCGTCGGTGATATGGCAGAGCTGGGTGAATACAGTGAGCAAATGCACCGTGAAGTTGGAGAGCATGCGGCGCAAGCTGCCGTTAACCGTGTCTTCACGACCGGACGCGATAGCCGTGTGATCAGCGAACGCTGTGGCGGCGATCATTTTGACAGTAAAGAGGCGCTGATTGCGCACGTAGTAGCCATGATAAAAACACAAACACCTGACACGATACTGATTAAAGGCGCCCGAGGGATGGCGATGGAAGCGGTTGTCACCGCAATCAAGGAGGCTTGCTAATGCTTTTATGGCTAGCGGAAGTACTACAAAACCTTTTACCCTCAATGCGCTTGTTTGAATACCTGACATTTCGCGCCATTGTTAGTGCACTGACGGCATTGGTTTTCTCGCTTTGGGCCGGCCCACGTCTGATTCGACGTTTACAGTCGATGCAGATTGGTCAAGTTGTGCGCGAGGAGGGCCCCGAATCTCACTTTAGCAAACGCGGTACGCCGACGATGGGCGGGGTCTTAATTGTTGCTGCCATTAGTTTAACCGTTTTGTTGTGGGCCGATTTATCCAACCCCTATGTGTGGGCTGTGATGGTCGTGCTACTGGGATACGGTGCGATTGGTTTTGTTGATGACTACCGCAAGGTAGTGCGTAAAAATACCGATGGATTAGTCGCCCGCTGGAAGTACTTTTGGCAATCTGCGATCGCACTCGGGGTGGCGTTCGCGCTCTACGCCCATGGCCATGACACCGCGGCGACACAACTGGTGGTGCCTTTCTTTAAAGACGTGATGCCCCAGCTTGGTCTGTTTTATATTGTCTTCACTTACTTTGTCATCGTGGGAACCAGCAATGCGGTGAACCTCACTGATGGCTTAGATGGCTTGGCTATTTTGCCAACCGTGATGGTTGCCGGCGGCTTCGCCTTTATTGCTTGGGCGACCGGTAACGTCAATTTCGCCAGCTACCTGCATATTCCGTATATCGAATACAGCAGTGAACTGGTTGTGGTTTGCGCGGCCATTGTTGGCGCGGGGCTGGGCTTTTTGTGGTTCAACACCTATCCGGCGCAAGTTTTTATGGGCGATGTGGGCTCACTGGCGTTGGGCGGTGCATTGGGCACGATCGCCGTGCTGGTCCGTCAAGAATTGCTATTGATCATCATGGGCGGGGTGTTCGTGATGGAAACCATCTCAGTGATCTTGCAGGTAGGCTCGTACAAACTGCGGGGACAACGGATTTTCCGTATGGCGCCGATTCATCACCATTATGAATTGAAAGGCTGGCCAGAGCCTCGGGTGATCGTACGGTTTTGGATTATTTCTTTGATGCTGGTGTTGATTGCCCTCGCCACCTTGAAGGTCCGTTAACCATGACGCAACCAGGCCACCGCACATTAACCGAGTTTAAGCATATCGTGGTGATGGGGCTGGGGATCACCGGCCTCTCAGTGGTGAACTTTATTGCTCGCCATCATCCTGACGCCATGATCCGCGTGATGGATTCGCGCCAATCCCCTCCTGGAGAGGCGCAGCTGCCAGAGACGGTCGCACGACATACGGGAAGTTGGCATTCGGCATGGCTGGCGTCAGCTGACTTGGTGGTGATTAATCCTGGTATCTCGCTTGCCACCCCCGTCTTGGCGCCTGTTCATGCCGCGGGCACGCCCATTGTTGGTGATATTGAACTCTTCGCTTGGTACTGCGATAAGCCCGCAGTGGCGATTACCGGTTCAAATGGCAAAAGTACGGTCACGGCGCTGGTGGGAGAAATGGCGAAAGCGGACGGCATTAATGTGGGCGTGGGCGGTAATATCGGCGTGGCGGCACTGGATTTGCTCGACAAAGGCCACGACCTCTATGTGTTAGAGCTGTCCAGCTTTCAATTGGAAACCACTAAGTCATTGACCCTTCAAGGCGCCGCCTTCTTGAACTTCTCAGAAGATCACATGGACAGGTATCAAAGCTTGGCGGATTATCGGGCGGCGAAATGTCGTATTTTTACCCATGCAACTACCTTGATCGGCAATGCAGATGATGCACAGACACAGATTGATGCCGACATGTGTTTGTTTGGCTTTAGCCAGGGCGATTACTGTTTGTGCACTGACGATGAGCAAGCGTGGTTATCGGCGCAAGGAAAGCCTGCGCTACCGGTGTCCTCACTGAGCCTTGTTGGACGCCATAATGTAGCAAACAGCCTCGCGGCCATGGCATTGGCTGATAGTGTCGGGGTGAGCCAGTCCGCTCAAATCACCGCGCTGCGCACTTACACTGGACTGGCACATCGTTGTCAAAAAGTCGCTGAGCACCAAGGTGTGATCTGGGTGAATGACTCCAAAGCCACCAATGTTGCCAGTACGTTAGCGGCGCTTGATGGTCTTGAAGTGAGCGGTTACTTACACTTGTTAGTAGGCGGAGAGGGTAAAGGCGCCGACTTTAGTGTGTTGCAGCCTGCACTCGCCAAGTTACCTGTCAGGCTTTACTGTTTTGGTAAAGATCAAGCCCAATTAGCCGCACTGGACGCGTCGGCACAGTGCTTTGATACCCTGCAACAAGCCATCGATGCCGCGGCAACGGCTGCAACGAAAGGCGACATGGTATTGCTGTCGCCAGCGTGTGCAAGTTTGGATCAATTTACTAACTTTGCCGCTCGTGGTCAGGCGTTTGTTGCCGGCGTAGAATCTGTTATCGCGAGGCCGTTATGACAGCAGTGCGTGCATTCCCCAAATATTGTTGGCAGTGGCTCCGAACGCCATCGCCGGGGGTACTGTACGATCGCCAATTGGTGTGGACGTCTCTGCTCCTAATGGTTATTGGCCTTGTCATGGTCACCTCAGCCTCGCTCCCGGTTGGATTACGACTGGCGGATGCCCCCTTTTTGTTTGCCAAACGCCATGCCTTTTATTTGCTGGTTGCCATGTTGGCGGCGGTGGCGGTGATGTATATCCCTGTCAAACTTTGGCAGCGCTACAGTGGCTACATGTTATTGATCTCATCGATTCTCTTGCTGGCGGTGTTGGTGGTGGGTCGCTCGGTCAATGGCGCGGTACGATGGATTTCTATCGCGGGGATCAATATCCAACCGGCGGAGATTGCCAAGTTATCTTTATTTGTCTTTTTAGCCGGGTATCTGGTGCGCCGCCATGGTGAAGTCCGTGAACATTTCCGTGGTTTTGCCAAGCCGCTGGCTGTGTTGCTGCTGTTTGCGGGGTTGTTGCTGATTCAACCAGATTTAGGCTCAGTGGTGGTGATGTTTGTGACCACCGTGGGCATGTTGTTTATGGCTGGGGCAAAATTGTGGCAGTTTATCGCCTTGTTGATGACGGGCCTGACCTTGGTCGCGGGCTTAATCATTGCTGAACCCTATCGAGTGCGGCGAGTCACTGCGTTTTTAGATCCTTGGCAAGACCCGTTTGGCAGCGGCTACCAGCTGACGCAATCTCTGATGGCATTTGGACGTGGCGGCTGGTTTGGCCAAGGATTAGGGAATTCGATTCAAAAGTTAGAGTATTTACCGGAGGCGCACACTGACTTTGTCTTTGCGGTCATTGCCGAGGAACTCGGACTCGTGGGTGTAAGTGTGATTCTGTGTCTTATTTTTTTCCTCGTATTCAAAGCGCTTTTCATTGGAAAGCACTGTCTGGCGCAAAACCAGTTATTCGGTGGTTTTTTAGCCTTTGGCATTGGCATTTGGTTTGCCTTTCAAACCCTGGTGAATGTCGGTGCGGCGGCGGGCATGTTGCCGACCAAAGGGTTAACCTTGCCACTGATCAGCTACGGGGGATCGAGCTTGGTGATTATGGCAGTCGCGGTGGCCTTGTTACTGCGCATTGATCACGAATACCGCTTAGCGACGTCTCAAGCGCACCAAAAAACCCCTTATCAAGGTAAAGATCATAAACATGACTAAAAAACGATTATTAGTGATGGCAGGCGGGACCGGTGGTCATGTCTTTCCCGGCCTTGCGGTCGCCAAGTTTTTAGAAAAGCAGGGATGGGAAATCTGTTGGCTCGGTACCGCTGATCGCATGGAAGCCGAACTCGTTCCCAAATATGGTATCGAGATCGCATTTATTCGTGTCAAAGGCTTGATTGGATCCGGACTGATGCGCAAGCTACGAGCCCCTTGGATGATTGTCAGTGCCATTTGGCAGGCACGCCAAGTGATTAAACGTGTCAAACCCGATGCGGTGTTGGGCATGGGCGGTTATGTCAGTGGCCCAGGCGGAATCGCCGCTTGGTTAAGTGGTGTGCCAGTGATCCTTCATGAGCAAAATGCCGTGGCGGGGCTGACCAATCAGTGGTTAGCCAAAGTTGCCAAGCAAGTGTTGCAAGCCTTCCCGGGCGCGTTTGATGGGCAGCCGGTGGTTGGGAATCCCGTACGTCGAGACGTGTGTGACCTCCCGGATCCCGCGCAACGATTCGCAGACCGTCAAGGTGCACTACGTATTTTGGTGATGGGGGGCAGTCAAGGCGCACGTATCCTCAATCAAACGGTGCCTGAGGCAATGCCACGGCTAGAACAGTCGGTGACGGTGCGTCATCAAGCCGGAAAAAATAATGCGGAAAAGACGCTTTCCGCTTATCAACACGCCGGAATGGTCGATGTTGATGTGAGCGAATTTATTGATGACGTGGCCGAGGCTTACGCTTGGGCCGATGTGGTAATTTGTCGAAGCGGCGCGCTTACCGTGTCTGAATTAGCGGCGGCTGGCGTTGGGGCGATTTTCGTCCCTTTTATGCATGCAGATAGGCAACAAGCACTCAACGGTGATTACTTAGTCTCCCGTGGTGCGGCTTTAATGATTGAGCAGCCATCACTGACCGCCCAGTCACTGGCGGAAACAATCAATCGGTTAGACCGCCACCGCCTGTTAGCGATGGCGACGGCGGCGCGTGACGCTGCCATTATTGATGCAGATGCCCGCGTTGCGGATGCTATTACCGCACACGCAAACACATAGAGAATAGATAATGGGTAAATTGGATAATCAGCAGCTGGAAAAACTTCGCGCCATGATCCCGGAAATGCGACGGGTCAAGCGGATCCATTTTGTCGGGATTGGCGGTGCAGGCATGTGCGGTATTGCTGAGGTGCTGATTAATGAAGGTTACCAAATAACCGGCTCGGATCTTGCACAGAATATCGTCACGGAGCGATTGGCATCCATGGGGGCGCAGATCTTTATCGGTCATCAAGCGAGCCATATAGAACAAGCCAGTGTGGTGGTGGTATCAACAGCGATTAAAGCTGACAACCCGGAAGTTGAAGCGGCAAAAGCTTTACGGATCCCGGTGGTCAGACGGGCAGAAATGCTTGCCGAATTAATGCGCTACCGGCATGGTATTGCCGTTGCCGGCACCCACGGCAAAACCACCACGACCGCGATGGTGACGCAGATCTTTTCTGAGGCAGGCCTGGATCCCACTTTCGTGAATGGCGGGTTAGTAAAAAGTGCGGGCACCAATGCACGTTTGGGAAGCAGTCGTTATTTGATTGCAGAGGCGGATGAGAGCGACGCGTCGTTTTTACACTTGCAGCCTATGGTCGCCATTGTGACCAATATTGAAGCGGATCACATGGATACCTATGGCGGTAGTTTCGCAAAACTGCAACAGACGTTTATCGACTTTCTCCATAATCTGCCGTTCTATGGTTTAGCGGTGGTGTGCATTGATGATCCCGTGGTTCGCGAGTTAATTCCGTCGATTGGTCGTCAAGTGATCACCTATGGGTTCTCGCAGGATGCGGATGTATGTTTACATGATTACCAGCAACATGGGCAATGTGGCATTTTTAAAGTGACACGCCCTGGCCGCGAAACCTTGACCATTCGCTTGAATACGCCAGGCCAGCACAACGCCCTGAATGCGGCAGCAGCGATTGCGGTAGCAACCGAAGACGGGGTGGACGACGACGCTATTTTACGTGCCCTCGCTAATTTTGCCGGGACGGGACGCCGTTTCGATCAACTTGGCGAGTTTCCGGTCGATGACGGCACTGCCTTGCTGGTGGACGATTACGGCCATCACCCTAGCGAAGTGGATGTTACGATTAAAGCCGCACGCGGTGGCTGGCAAAACCATCGCTTGGTTATGATTTTTCAGCCACATCGTTATAGTCGTACGCGCGATCTTTATGATGATTTTGCCAATGTGTTGGAAAAAGTCGATGTGTTGCTGATGCTAGATGTGTATGCGGCTGGTGAAACCCCGATTGCGGGAGCCGATGGGAGAAGTCTTTGTCGTAGCATTCGCGCTCGCGGTAAGCTGGACCCGATTTTTGTGCCGAATGCCGACGCCTTACCCTCCGCGCTCGCTAATGTTATTCAAGCGAATGACTTGGTTTTAACACAAGGGGCGGGAGATATTGGTAAAGTAGCGAAAAACTTAGCGGCAAAACAGCTAGACAAGGCTGAAATGGCACAATAAAACACAAGTTGGCAACGTAAAAACGGCGCGCAATTGCGCTCTTGGTGACCAAAAAATAGATTTTTATCGCGTTCAGGAGCCAAAATGCGCGCAATAGATCCCAGCTTATGTATGAAAATGCATATCTGTGTTGGAGTGCTTGGCGCGGGATCGCTATAATCAGTCGGTTTTTTCGCGATGAGTGTCAAGTAGCATCGACACAAGGCGATAAGATAGGTATGAGCATGGTTAATGCCCTTACACGAGTGCAAGGAATGGTGCAGCTGGATCGCCAAAAAAGCGCATCACTCGCGTTTTTAATTGGGGTTATTATCCTGATGCTCTTTGGTCTAGCTCGTGTGATTGATTGGATGAGTGATGAGCAGCAGCTCCCCTTATCGCAACTGATGCTCGAAGGCGACCAGACTTACGTGACAGCGATGCAAGTCCGAGAGGCGGTGTTGTCAGTGGGCGAGTTAAAGAGCTTTATGCTGCAGGATGTGGATAGCATCCAGAGCAGCATTGAGGCTCTGCCTTGGGTGAAGCATGTGGCCGTGAGAAAGCAATGGCCGGATACCTTGAAGGTGCACATCACTGAATATCGCGCTAGTGCGATTTGGAACGGGCAAAAGTTGCTCACACCAAGCGGTGAGGTTTTTGATGGTTCACCCAGTGATGTGGCTGACAAATCGTTAATTTCGCTACACGGCACACCCGGCTCAGCTGAAGAAGTGCTGGCGACGAGTCGTGAACTGGAAAAGAAACTGCGGAAAATTGGTTTATCGATACAAGCGCTGTCACTGAATAAACGTCGGTCTTGGCGTATCGTGACACGAGATGGCGTACGGATTGAGTTAGGGCGGACAGCCCGGCAAGAACGGCTTGCTCGCTTGGTCGCGTTATACCCGCGGATCAGTGCGCAAGATAAAACAATTGCCTATGTAGATTTGCGTTATGACACGGGCGCGGCCGTTGGCTGGAAAAGCGAAACAGGCCCCGCGAATAGCCAAGATTAAGAGATGGTGTGAATGAATAAAACGACAGATAAGTCACTGATAGTTGGGCTCGATATTGGGACGTCCAAAGTGTCTACTCTGGTCAGTGAAGTACTGCCAGACGGCACCATCAACGTACTGGGTGTGGGCAGCAGCCCATCACGCGGCATGGATAAGGGTGGCGTTAACGACTTAGAATCTGTGGTTAAATCTGTTCAGCGTGCGGTGAATGAAGCAGAGATGATGGCCGATTGCCAAATCAGTTCTGTCTATCTTTCTTTGTCAGGAAAGCACATTCACTGCCAAACTGAGAGAGGCATGGGGACAATTTCGGATGAAGAGGTTACCCAAGACGATATAGACAACGTGATTCATACCGCAAAGTCGGTCAAAATCAGTGATGAGCAGCGCGTGCTGCATGTGATCCCGCAAGAATACAAAATCGATTACCAAGAAGGGATCAAAAATCCGCTCGGCCTATCTGGCGTAAGGATGGAAGCCAGCGTGCACCTCATCACATGTCACAATGATACCGCGAAAAATATTGAGAAAGCCGTGGAGCGTTGTGGTCTTAGAGTCGATCAATTGATTTTCTCCGGGCTATCAGCGAGCCATGCGGTGATCACGCCGGATGAACGAGAGCTCGGCGTGTGCGTGGTCGATATTGGTGGCGGCACCATGGATCTTGCAGTTTGGACCGGCGGCGCACTTCGGCATGCCGAGGTCATTCCTTACGCGGGCAATGTGATCACCAGCGATATAGCCTATGCCTTTGGCACCCCACTGGCGGATGCAGAAGACATTAAAGTGAAATATGGCTGTGCATTGAGTGAGTTGGTGAATAAGGATGCAAAAGTCAATGTGCCGAGCGTGGGTGGACGCCCGTCGCGGACGTTACAGCGACAAACCTTGTCTGAAGTGATTGAGCCGCGTTGTTCAGAATTATTGGGGCTGGTGAATCAAAAATTAGTCGCCATTCAAGAAAAACTGCGTAGCGATGGTGTGAAACATCAAATGGCAGCTGGAATAGTGCTTACTGGCGGGGCATCACAAATGCACGGGCTGGTTGAATGCGCGGAACGCGTGTTCCAAAACCAAGTGCGTGTTGGACAGCCAGCCAATGTCACGGGACTGACTGATTATGTACAAGCGCCTTGCTATGCAACCGCGGTTGGGCTTTTACACTACGGTAAAGAAAGCTTGCTGACAGAAACGAGTGAACCAGAACAAAAGCGGGCTGTGGCTAGCTGGATTAAGACGCTGAGTAGCTGGTTTAAGAAAGAATTTTAACCCTGATGCGAACAGGAAGGACGGAGAGAACTCATGTTTGAACCGATGATGGAAATGTCTGACGATGCGGTGATTAAGGTCGTCGGCATTGGCGGTGGCGGTGGTAACGCCGTTGAACATATGGTGCGTGAGTCAATCGAAGGGGTTGACTTTATTAGCATTAATACGGATGCCCAAGCACTACGGAAAAGCAGTGTCGGCACGGTCATTCAAATTGGCGGTGATATCACCAAAGGACTTGGCGCGGGGGCAAATCCGCAAGTTGGGCGTGATTCCGCACTCGAAGATCGCGATGCGATTAAAGCTGAGCTCGAAGGTGCCGATATGGTATTTATCGCAGCCGGAATGGGCGGTGGTACCGGCACCGGGGGAGCGCCTGTTATCGCGGAAATCGCGAAAGAAATGGGGATTCTGACCGTTGCTGTGGTCACCAAACCTTTCAGCTTCGAAGGTAAAAAGCGACTGGCGTTTGCCGAGCAAGGAATCGAAGAGCTGTCAAAGCAAGTTGACTCGCTGATTACGATTCCCAACGAAAAATTGCTTAAGGTGCTAGGTCGCGGCATTACCTTGCTGGATGCCTTTGCGAAGGCGAACGATGTGTTACGCAATGCCGTACAAGGGATTGCAGAACTGATCACACGCCCTGGCCATATTAACGTCGACTTTGCTGACGTACGCACTGTGATGTCAGAAATGGGACACGCAATGATGGGCAGTGGTGTTGCAACGGGCGAAGATCGTGCTGAAGAAGCGGCAGAGATGGCAATTTCTAGCCCACTTCTTGAAGACATCGACTTGGCGGGTGCGCGTGGTGTGCTAGTCAACATTACAGCAGGCTTTGATATGCGTCTTGATGAGTTCGAGACTGTGGGTAACACCGTCAAAGCATTTGCATCAGACAATGCCACTGTGGTGATCGGAACGTCGATGGATCCAGAAATGAGCGATGAGCTGCGAGTGACTGTGGTGGCGACCGGGATTGGCAACGAACGTAAGCCAGACATTACCTTGGTCACCAATGCACAGTCTGGGCAAGCAAAAGCCGAGCCTAAAAAGGCACAGCCTTTGCAGGATAAACCTCAGGCGGCAAGTTCAAACCCAGCGGCGAAAGAGCAGCCAGCTGCTTCATCGAATGCAGCACCAAAATCGCAGACTGAGCATGATTATCTCGATATTCCTGCGTTTTTGCGTAAACAAGCTGACTGATCGCAATTGCTTGGTTTGTAGCCAGTGATGTGCTACCATCTCGCTCCCCTTGTCTAAGGTGACAGGGTAATGAGTGACGCAGAGCACACTTTTTTAAGAAAAAGTTGAGATAAGCCGATGATTAGACAGCGAACATTGAAAAGTATGGTCCAAACGACTGGTGTGGGTCTCCACTCTGGGCGTAAGGTTACGCTTACTCTGCGTCCGGCTCCTGCCAACACCGGTGTGATTTATCGTCGCACTGACATGGAGCCGCCGGTTGATTTTCCGGCCAACCCTGAGGATGTGCGCGATACCATGCTGTGCACCGCCTTAGTGAATGACGCGGGTGTTCGCATCTCAACCGTTGAGCATCTCAGTGCTGCAATAGCAGGAATGGGTATCGATAACATCATTATCGAAGTGAATGCGCCAGAAATCCCGATTATGGATGGCAGTTCAAGCCCGTTTATTTTCTTGCTGCAGTCTGCGGGTATCGATGTCCAAAATGCGCCAAAACGATTCATTCGTATCAAAAAGCCTGTTCGCATTGAAGACGATGATAAGTGGGCGGAACTGTTGCCTTATAATGGCTTCCGTCTCGACTTTGCCATCGAATTCGACCATCCGGCGATTGAATCGGAGCAACAAAACTTGGTGCTCGACTTCTCAAGTCAATCTTTTATTAAAGACTTGAGCCGCGCGCGAACCTTCGGTTTTATGCGTGATATCGAATACTTGCAGTCACAAAACTTGTGTCTGGGTGGCAGCTTTGACTGCGCGATTGTTCTGGATGATTATCGCATCTTGAACGAAGACGGCCTACGTTTTGACAATGAACTGGTTAAGCACAAAGTCCTGGATGCCATTGGTGACTTGTACATGTGTGGACACAGTATTCTTGGTGAAATGCGCGCCTACAAATCAGGCCATGCCTTAAACAACAAGCTGTTACGCGCGGTGTTGGCCGATCAAGAAGCGTGGGAGTGGGTCACATTTGAAGAGACTGAAACCTCTCCTGTGGCATTTGCTGAACCGGGAATGGTATTGGCCTAAGCGATATCCTTGCGCATAAGCTACTACTTGCGCATAAGCTACTACTTGCGTATACGCCACCAGATGGTGTGACCGCTGACAGAAAGCGGTATGAAGCCTAACCGCTAGGCATCGTAACCAAATACGAGATTAAGATAAAAAAGCCGGAGTTTACTCTGGCTTTTTTTGATCATGGGCCAGGTTAGCTAATGCTTCAAATCGTGCTTTTAATGTTGGGGAAGCGCCTTCCCCTAACGCGCGAAGCAACTCGCCAGAGGCTTGGCTAAGATGACGAGAAGGGGCCTTCTCGTGGTCTGTTCTGTCCGCGGCGGCTAATGCTGGATTAATATTCACCTCAATGGTCGTCAAGCTCGCGAGGCCTTTGGTGCGTAACACCGAGAGCAGGTGCTGACGCTCATAGTTAAGCCGCATGGCCCAAGCGGCGCTACCTACTTCAATCACTAATACGCCATCACGATAATTGGCAACGCGACATGCCTTTGAGGTTTCACCGGGCAACAATGCTAAGATCAGCTTGTTTAGCTTGGCAAGCTCGACCGCGCGTTGGGCAATGTTGTTGGAGTCGCTCTCTAGCAGGTGTAGCGTTGAGCGAGGACGATGGTCTCTCATAGCACAATAACTGCCTTTTTTGTCATCAATTCGGTGTGGGAACGGGCGCACAGCGTCTAATTTTCGCTAATTGATCCCTTGAGTCCTAGATTTGTCATAGGATGTGAGACTATTTTACCTTATCATACATGCGTGACCCCAGCATGTAAGCTAACCCATTTGATCAATTAGGGATTGCTGGGGGAGTACAATATACAGTGCGCGAATCATTCACAGGTAAGTGTCGCATGGGTACGGCGATAAGGGAGAACCTTTTTCCATTCCGTCTATCACATTATCAGTTACGTGGAAATTGTTGTGAAGCGGCGTGATCGCCCTTGAATTCTGTCCGATTTGGCTCCACTTAAAAGAGATAAGCCTTGTTATCTCATGTTGAATCGATGAGCTTAAGCCAACCCGCGTTGAACTGAAACACGCCAACAGAGTGGCAGTGTAGCGGCCGCCCATGTGGGAAGACCATTAAAAAGAGTACCGGCAACGCCATGTTATCGAAAGTCCTGACTAAAGTTATCGGAAGCCGAAATGACCGCACCTTGCGTCGGCTGCGAAAAGTTGTTGATGAAATCAACAAACTCGAACCCCAATTTGAAGCGTTGAACGACGATGCGCTAAAAGCTAAAACCGTTGAGTTCCGCGAGCGCCTAGATCAAGGCGCTGAACTGGATGAGCTTATTCCAGAAGCCTTTGCAACAGTACGAGAAGCCTCGAAGCGTGTCTTCGGTCTGCGCCATTTTGATGTGCAGATGATTGGTGGCATTGTGCTGCATAACGGCAAAATTGCCGAGATGCGTACCGGTGAGGGTAAAACGCTCACGGCGACCCTGCCTTCCTACCTGAACGCGTTAACCGGCAAGTCGGTTCACATTATCACCGTCAATGATTACTTGGCCGAGCGTGATGCTGAAACCAACCGTCCTTTGTTTGAGTTTCTAGGGATGACGGTTGGCGTCAATGTACCGAATATGCCGCCGGAAGCGAAAAAAGCCGCCTATGCGTGCGATGTGCTGTACGGCACCAATAACGAATTCGGTTTTGATTATTTGCGTGACAATATGGCGTTTCGCGCCGAAGACCGCGTTCAGCGTGATCGCTACTTCTCTATCGTCGATGAGGTCGATTCCATCTTAATTGATGAAGCGCGAACGCCATTAATTATCTCGGGGCCGGCAGAAGATAGCTCCGAAATGTATCAGCGCATTAATGCCTTGATTCCGAGCTTAAAGCAGCAAGCAGAAGAAGACACCGAAGATTATCAAGGTGATGGCCATTTCACGGTCGATGAAAAGGCGAAGCAGGTTTACATGACCGAAAACGGTCAAGAGTTTGTTGAAGACTTGCTGAAGAAAAACGGCTTGATGGGAGAGGATGATACCCTTTATTCGCCCGCCAACATCAGCCTTATCCATCACATTAATGCCGCCCTGCGCGCGCATGTTTTGTTTGAGCGTGATGTTGACTACATCATTAAAGACGACGAGATCATTATTGTTGATGAGCACACTGGGCGTACTATGCCAGGTCGTCGCTGGTCTGAAGGCTTACACCAAGCCGTAGAAGCCAAGGAAGGGGTGAAAATCCAAAACGAGAACCAAACGCTGGCCTCGATTACCTTCCAAAACTTCTTCCGTTTGTATGACAAACTCTCAGGCATGACCGGGACCGCTGATACCGAAGCGTTCGAGTTCCAGTCGATTTATGGACTCGATACCGTTGTGATCCCCACCAACCGTCCGATGGTGCGAAAAGACCATGCGGATCAGGTTTATATGACCGAGAAAGAAAAGTTTGTCGCGATTGCTGAAGACATCAAAGCACGTGCAAAAGCCGGTCAGCCTGTATTGGTGGGCACGGTATCGATTGAAAAGTCTGAGCTGTTGTCTGATGCGCTTAACAAAGATGGCATTAAGCACCAGGTACTGAATGCGAAGTTCCACGCGCACGAAGCGGATATTGTGGAGCAAGCCGGTTA
Source organism: Salinivibrio costicola subsp. alcaliphilus (assembly GCF_001996185.1). NCBI lineage: Bacteria > Pseudomonadati > Pseudomonadota > Gammaproteobacteria > Vibrionales > Vibrionaceae > Salinivibrio > Salinivibrio costicola. Next base: position 54,905 of record NZ_MUFR01000007.1, on the reverse strand, counting down.
TCCAGGCGCAGTCACCATTGCGACCAACATGGCGGGCCGTGGTACGGATATTGTTCTGGGCGGAAGCTGGAAACAGGTTCTCGGTGATGTCGAAAACCCCACCGATGCCCAAGTGGAAGCGGCGAAAGAAAAATGGCAACAGCTGCACGACCAAGTGGTCGAAGCCGGCGGCTTACACATCATTGGTACCGAACGTCACGAATCGCGTCGTATTGATAACCAATTACGTGGTCGTGCTGGACGTCAAGGTGATCCGGGCTCAACCCGTTTTTATCTATCCATGGACGACTCACTGATGCGCATTTTTGCATCAGAGAAGGTGTCCAATATGATGAAGCGCCTCGGGATGGCTGAAGGGGAAGCGATTGAACACCCCTGGGTTAACAAAGCCATTGAGAATGCGCAGCGCAAAGTTGAAGGCCGTAACTTTGATATTCGTAAGCAGCTGCTTGAGTTCGATGACGTCGCCAACGATCAGCGTAAAGTGGTTTATGAATTGCGTGATGCATTGCTCGTCTCAAATGACATCAGTGAGATGATTGAGCACAACCGCGAAGACGTGGTTAATACCATTGTTAACCAATATATCCCGCCACAGTCGTTAGAAGAAATGTGGGATATTGCTGGGCTTGAGAAGCGCTTGAAAGCCGATTTTGATATCGAGCTGCCGATTCAACAATGGTTGGATGAAGATGACAAGCTCTACGAAGAGTTGCTGCGTGAACGTATTCTGACTGCCTTAATTGAGGTGTACAAAGGTAAAGAAGAAGCCGTTGGCGCGGAAACGCTGCGTAACTTTGAAAAGGCGGTCATGCTACAAACGCTCGACACCCTTTGGAAAGAGCACTTGGCGGCGATGGATCATCTGCGTCAAGGCATTCATTTGCGTGGCTATGCCCAGAAAAACCCGAAACAAGAGTATAAGCGCGAGTCGTTTGAGCTGTTTGAAGGCATGTTAGATGCATTAAAAACCGATGTCGTGACTGCTTTGAGTCGTGTTCGGGTTCAACAGCCTGACGACGTTGAGCGCATGGAAGCTGAACGTCAAGCACGTGCTGAGAAAGCGGCGCGTCAGCAACAGGTTAATCATGCACAGGCTGAAAACCAGTTTGATGATGGTGAAAGCGCTGAACGTGACGACAGCGGCAACGAAACCGTGGTACGTGATGGGCGAAAAGTTGGCCGAAACGAGCCTTGTCCTTGCGGATCAGGGAAGAAATTTAAACAGTGTCACGGTAGAATCTAGCCCCTGACCCTGTGTTAGCAAAAAGGCCGTTTTCGCGGCCTTTTTTTTATTATTAGGAGAGTGCATGAAACGGGTAAGTATTGCCGCGGGCATTATTGTCAATTCGGCACAAGATCAGGTGTTTATTACACGTCGTCACGATCAGGCCCACCAAGGAGGAAAGTGGGAGTTTCCGGGCGGGAAAATTGAAGGCAGTGAAACGCCTAAACGCGCTCTGCTCCGTGAACTCAAAGAAGAAGTGGGTATTGATGCCACCGAGGTCAGTCCGTTTATTTCGTTAGACTTTGATTTTCCAGACAAAGCCTTGAGCTTAGATTTTTTCTTAGTGTGTCGTTTTGATGGTGAGCCGGCTGGTTGTGAAGGCCAAGAGGGGGTTTGGGCGCCTATCGCTGAGCTGGATAACTATACGTTTCCAGACGCGAATGACGCCGTACTTGAGAAAATTCACGCCCGATTTTGACTCGGTTGCACTAGCACTAGCACTAGCACTAGCACTAGCACTAGCACTAGCACTAACACCAAGACTAACACGCGAGCGGGGCGAAGGACGCTCGATATTGTGTTAATACAGTTTGCTACGCGAAGTGAGCGCAGCCTGCTCAGTGAAGTGAATGCAGCCTGCTCAGTCGGGCTGCTCTTCTGACCACAAGTCATCATCCGAGATATCAGGTGCACCGGGGATGGCTTTTTCTTCACTGGCCCACTCGCCTAAATCGATCAGTTGACAGCGTTTACTACAAAATGGACGGTGTGGACTCACCTCTCCCCAAACCACAGGCTGTTGACAGGTCGGGCATTTCACCACAGTGGGGGTATTACTCACGTACTTCTCCTTAACAGACACTGATATGAACAGGCATATTGTCGGCGACCTCATGATCATCGTCAAATGGCATAAACCGGATGGCGAAGCGGTTTTTATGGCCTGATACCAAAGGATACACGCCCAGATCCGGTGCCAGTTTTAGCCGAATTAAACAAGCGCCATCGGCTTCTTGTTGATAAAACCCTTGTTTTACTGTTGCGGTGCCACCGTGTGCGCTTTCGCGTGTTAGTTGCAGCCAAAAAGCGAGTGCATCACGCAGCGGCGATAGGGTAGCCATCCAAGTTTGAATCGCATTTTGCCGGGCCGCGAGCGGCTGATGCAACCAATAATGGAAAACGGGTAAATCAAAACTGCAACTGCCTCCGGGAATCGAGAAGCGTTGCTTGATGCTGGTTAAGAAGCGATCTTCCCGCAGTGGCTGACCAAAGCGTTTGGCCTGGAGCACCGAACGTTGGTGCGCGGCCACCTGATCGAGTAGCTGATTCAGCTGGGTTTGATCCACTTGCGGTACGTTTGCCCATGCGTTGAGCTTTTTCTTCAGTTTATCCAAATCCTTGGCTAAGTCTGCTTTTACTTGCACCTGCTCTAAAATTTCCAATAAATCGAATAAACTGCGGAAAAATTGAATATGGTGGCAGGGTGCTGAAAGGCCGCTCACTTCGTCCAGTTGGTCGAGCAGGTACTCCAGGCGCAAATAAATACGCACCTGTTCATTGAGTGGGTGTTCATACACAGTGAGGCTGGTCATAAGCGTTGAGCTATCCTGTCCGGCTATACACCGGCGTTTGCCTGGGTTGCCAAGGTTAAATACGTGTGGTGTAAGGCATCAACTTGTCGATCAAGTTCCGCCTCCGTGTGGGTATTGTCGATCACGTCATCAGCCACGTCGAGGCGTTGTTGACGACTGGCTTGCGCGGCCAAGATTGCCTGAACTTGTTGTTGGCTGACCTGATCGCGCGCCAAGGTTCGGGTTATCTGGGTGGCCGGGTCAACATCCACCACAAGGATGCGATCGGCTAATGTCATCAGGTTATTTTCTACTAATAAGGGCACGACAAGCAAACAATACTGAGATTGCGCGTCGGCGCAAGCTTGAATCATGCGGGTACGAATCAACGGGTGGAGTAAATCGTCAAGCCATTGCTTGTCGTCTGGTTGGCTAAATACACGCTCACGAAGCCACGCCCGCGCCAGGCTACCATCATGATTTAATGCCAACGCACCAAAGCGCGCCACAATCGCATCCAGTCCTTGGCTGCCAGGTTTTACTACCTCACGTGCAATCACGTCAGCATCGACAATATCGATCCCTTTTGCGGCAAACCGGTCCGCTACTGTGGTTTTACCGCTACCAATCCCGCCGGTTAATCCGACTACCCATGCCATTAGATGACTCCTAAAATGTGTGACAGATACCAGTGTAACAGGCTATCGCCCCAAAGCAGACTTAGCCAGCCAGCCGTGGCAATGAAAGGGCCAAAGGCAAACGCATGTTGCATACCTTGCCGCTGAGAACGAAGCCATAGCGCGCCGACAACGGCCCCGCTCATGGAGGCCATTAAAATTAACAGGGGTAACGCTTGCCAGCCCACCCAAGCGCCCAAGGCAGCAAAAAGCTTAAAATCACCGTAGCCCATGCCTTCTTTGCCAGTGATCAGTTTGAATGTCCAAAATAAGCTCCAAAGGCTGAGGTAGCCAATCATGGCGCCTGTTACGCTGTCTGCCAATGATACTGGGCTGACGCCGATGAGTGCGAGTGCGATCCCGGCCCAAAGAAGCGGCAACGTGATTTGATCGGGGAGCAGCATGGTGTCCCAGTCGATCATCGTCAGCGCAAGTAATGTCAGGCTTGCGCCCATCACTGCGATGGCCCACCCAGGTGAGGTGATGAGCCAAGCGGGCAGTATGCAGACGAGGGCGCCCATCAGCTCAATTAACGGATACCGCTTACTGATCCGGGTTTGACAATGCCGGCAGTGGCCTTTTAATGCGAGCCAGCTAATCAGCGGGATATTGTCGTACCAAGCAATCGCTGTGTGGCAATGTGGGCAATGCGAAGCGGGTAAGCTTAAATCAAAGCGCGTGTCGTCTGGCGCATCGATATTGGCGTCAGGAAAGCTAAGCCGGCATTCTTGGCGCCACTGGCGTTCCATCATTGTCGGTAAACGGGCGATCACCACGTTTAAAAAGCTGCCAAAAACCAGACCCAGCAGGCCGGCTATCACGATAAAAAACGGGGAGGAGAACACCAACATGACACCTGCTTATTACTTGTTGCTTGTTGTGCGCAAATCATAGCGCGTTACGTATCGAGACTCTATCTTGGCTTAGCCGAGAACGGACATCAGATTAAAAATAGGAAGGTACATGGCAACCACCAAGCCACCAATGAGTAATCCGAGTACTAAAATCAGCAGTGGCTCAATGATCTTACCCAGATTATCGACGGTGTTATCAACCTCTTCCTCGTAAATCACTGCCACCCGATTAAGCATGGTGTCTAACGCGCCAGACTCTTCACCAATCATGATCATTTGCGTCATCATATTGGGAAAACGACCACTTTCACGTAACGCTTGATAGAGCGGGATCCCGGTAGCTGTGTGTGCAGATACTCGAATGAGTCCGTGTGCATAATAGTCGTTGGTGAGAATATTGGTTGCCGATTTAAGTCCGGAGATCAGTGGGATCCCAGCGCTAAAGGTTGTGGCCAGTGTGCGGGAAAACTTCGCGATACAGGCTTTGCTCAGCACCTCACCGATGATAGGCAGTTTAAGTAGCCAGCGGTGATAGTGGTACCGATAGCGCGGGTGATGCCGTTGTAGCCATTTATGCGATAACATCAGGACAATCAAGATAGCGGCAATGGTCGGCGCATGGGTGGTCATCCAATCAGACAATGCCAGCACTTGCCGTGTGAGCCATGGTAGGGGCGCACCAAAAGAGTCAAAAATCTGCTTAAATTTTGGGATCACGAACAAAAGTAAGTAAGTGCTAACACCGAGCGCAACACTGACGACGATGGTGGGATAAATCATGGCTTTCATCACCTTACTGCGCAGCAAGGCTTGTTTTTCCCGATATAGTGCAAGGCGAGCAAATACCAAAGGAAGTTGACCGGTTTGTTCGCCGGTGGCGACCAGATCACAGTAAAAGCGATCAAATAGGGGGCTGGCTTGCGCCAAGGCCGTGCTTAAGCTGGTGCCAGCTTCTAGTTGTTGACGAAGGTAGCGAACCACCAAGCGCATTTCTGCTTTGACTTGATTCTCTTCTATCAGGTTGAGTGCCTGAACAATCGGGATGCCAGACTCTAACAAGGTAGTGAGTTCGCGTGAAAACTGGGTAATATCGGCCGCTTTGGCTTTGTGCTGGCGTTGTTGCCAGCTAGAAAGGCGTCGACGTATTAAGCGTGTTGGCAAGATAGCTTGGCCGGCGAGTTGCTGGCGGGCATCGTGCTCAGAATACGCAAATACTTGGCCTTTCTGGTGTCGCCCAAACGGCACGGCTTGACGCCAATGAAAGACGAATAACGTTTGCTTGGCCATGATCATTCCTTATGCCAGTTGGATCACGCGACTGAGTTCTTGCACACTGGTGATCCCTTGATTGAGTTTGGCAATGCCGGACTCTGCCAGCCGCCACATGCCTTGTTGGCAAGCGAGTTGGGTGAGCTCGCTAGCACTGGCATGGCGATAAATCGCGTCAGTAATGGTGTCGTCGATAGGCAGCACCTCATAAATGCCGGTTCGACCTTGATAACCTTGGTCACAGCGGTAACAGCCGCGAGGATTGGCTTGATAGATTTGAGTGGGGTCGCAGCGCGGATAAAGGCGCATCAGCTGGGTCAAGCTTGGGTCATCACGCGGGTGAGGCTGCTTACAGACGGAACAGAGCCGGCGCACCAGCCTTTGCGCCACTACCAAGGTCAATGAGCTGGCGAGGTTGTATGGCGCGATCCCCATATGTGCTAAACGCGTGATGCTCTCTGCGGCAGAGTTGGTATGTAAGGTTGAGAGCACCAAATGGCCAGTTTGTGCGGCTTTAATACTGATCTCTGCGGTGTCGGTATCGCGTACTTCTCCCACCATGACTACGTCGGGATCTTGGCGTAAAAAGGCGCGGAGGGCGGTCGCAAAATCGAGTCCGATCCGCGTATTGACATTAACTTGGTTGATCCCATTAAGCTGGATCTCGACCGGATCTTCAACGGTGGCAATGTTTCGCTGCGGCTGATTGAGATAGTGCAAACCGCTGTATAATGAGACAGTTTTACCGCTCCCGGTTGGCCCGGTGAATAAAATCATTCCTTGTGGTTGATCGAGCGCTGCTTGATAGTGCTGGCGCTGCCACTCGGTTAAGCCTAAATCATGCAGCGTCAGTTGCTGCTGATCATTATTCAATAAGCGAACCACCACTTTTTCACCCCAGACCGTTGGTAAGGTCGATACCCGCATATCGACCGTATGCTCGGCAGTAAGGGTCAATTTGATTCGCCCATCTTGCGGTAAGCGTCGTTCGGCAATATTGAGTTGGGCTAAGATCTTGAGTCGCGTGGATAACCGCCGCGAGACGCCCGCGGGCGGATGGGCATAGGTTTGCAGTAAACCGTCTTGGCGAAACCGTATTTGGAAGTGATCCTCAAACGGTTCAAAATGCACGTCGGACGCTTTTTTTCGTACCGCATCAACTAATATTTGCTGGATATAGCGGCTAATGGGCGCCTGATCGCTTTGCAGTTCCGCGCTATCTTCTTGCGGACTATCGGTGACGGTCAGGGCCGCTAAATCCTGATCACTGATGGTGATGCCATCGCCGGTGCCCTCAATATCTGCGCCGTATAAATGGCGCAGCGCTGCGTCTAAATCCGGCTGGCTTAACACCACCAAACGGACATTGAGTCCGGTTGAAAAGCGAAAATCAGCCACCGCCTCTGTGTTATCTGGGTCACTGACGCCGAGCAACAGCTCTTTGCCTTGCTGGGCAAGCGGCAACACTTGATGGCGCTGAATCAAATCGCGCCGGTCGAGGGCATAGCAGGTAGCTTTAAACGGATACTGATGGCTTTCCGAAAAAGGTAGGTGATGCTGACTCGCGAGGGTGTGGGCGAGCGCGGTGGGGTCAACCCCGGCATCGAGTAAACGGGAGACGCTAAGCGGTGTGCCATCGCCAATGCCCAACGCATGGCGCTGGACATCGGTCAATAAGCCGGCTTGATACAACTGAGCAGTTGGGATCATTGTTGGTGCGAGTAAAAATTATGCTAGATATATTTAATACAGCGGGTTAGGCGTTTCCGCCGCTGCCTTCTTCTTTTTCGCAACCATTGACATCGAGTTTAGCGGGGTGCGTGCAAGACCATCCACCGAACTCATTACGTTTTAGAACAACTTTATCGCTGCCATCGTCACCCGGGAGCCCCTCAACGCTGATGGATAGTTTGCCCTCGACTTCACTATCTCTTTCGAGTTTGACATTGTCGGGGATGCCTAGGGCCTCTTCGATCGTTTTTGATTCGCCATTTATCTCGATCGTGTCTGAGTTCTCAGGGAACTTGCCTTCTTCCATTATCGACGCTTCGATGACCGAGCGCATATTGGTTAATGTGGCAATTGCGGCAGTAACTTTGGCTTTATCTTGATACTTTTGGTATTGCGGAATAGCGATGGCAGTCAGGGCGCCAATAATGCCAATGACCACGAGTAACTCAATCAAACTAAACCCTTGTTGCTTTTGCATCCTATGTCTCTCCTCTCAATGATGGTCGGCCGCCAACTCGGTGGCCGCGAGTGCAGCGACTTTACGCTTGTGAGCGTGGCACAAAAAAGAGGGGCAACATGAGTTTGAGAGTGAAGGGTAAAAGCTGGATGTAAGATTTTGTTTTTTCTGTTGTAGTGTTCGACTCACCACAAATTTTTTGTCACGAAAGCGCGATAAAAAGGCCGCCCATCGTGGGCGGCCTGGTCGACTCTGGGTGAGCGTACGTGTTATTGAAAACGCATGGATAAATCGAGCGCGGTCACGTGCTTGGTAAGCGCGCCCACGGAAATATAATCTACGCCTGTGGACGCGTATTCAGACAGAGTATCCAAGGTGACATTGCCCGAGACTTCAAGCGCCACACGGTCTTGGTTGAGTGCAACCGCTTCGCGCATCATCGGCACGCTAAAATTATCTAACATCACAATGTCGGCGCCGGCCTCAATGGCTTGTTTTAGCTCATCCAGATTTTCTGTCTCTACTTCCACCGGTTTATCTGGATTCAGACGACGAGCCTCTTGCACCGCATTGGCAATCCCGCCGCAGGCAAGAATGTGGTTTTCTTTAATGAGATACGCATCGAACACACCAATACGGTGATTGTGTCCGCCGCCACAAGCGACTGCATATTTGAGTGCACTACGCAGGCCTGGCACGGTTTTGCGGGTGTCCAATAGCTTGGTCTCCGTCCCTTGTAACTGTGCCACATAAGTTGCCGTTTTACTGGCGCAGCCTGACAAGGTCTGGATAAAGTTCATCGCATTGCGCTCACCCGTTAATAACACGCGTGACGGTCCTTTTAAGGTGCACAAGGTTTGATTGGCAGTGATCGCGTCGCCATCGGTCACATGCCAGGTTAAGGAGACCTCGCCACCCAGTTGTTTGAATACTTCGTTAGCATAATCTTGGCCACAAAATACGCCATCTTCACGCGTAATCAGTACCGCGGTCGACACCGAATCGGCCGGAATCAGGCTGGCGGTAATATCTTTACGCGCGTCAAGATCGCCCCCTAAATCTTCACGCAATGCGTCGCTGACGGCACGGGGCACATCCGTTTTTAGATGAGAGGTGAGATAGGCAAGACGGCTTTTGCTGTCATGAACAGCATGAAAAGGAGTCGATATCATTATGGCTTACCGCGGTGATGAAAAAACGTGGCGAAATGATAACGCTGGTTGGGGGGAAATGCAGCTTTTCTCTCCGGTTTCCGCGTCGGCGTCCATTTTATTATCGACACCCTGACTAGAAAATTACCCATGCATTGCCTGCTCATTTGTCTACACTTTGATCAGTTCTAGTAAAGAGGTAGCGTCATGAAACGCGGATTGGCACTGATGACGATGATATTCGCTGCACTGGCAGGTTTTAGTGTCTGGCAGCACCTACGTTTACCCGCGTCTACCTCATTGTCACCATTGACGATTGCGGTTTCATTAACGCCGTTGTCAGCGCCTATCATCGTTGCCAAAGAACAAGGTTTATTTAAAAAACATGGCATAGACATGACGCTAAAACCGGTTCATGGCGGAGTGAAAAGTTTTCAAGCACTGGTTGCGGGAGAGGCGGACTTAGCCACGACGTCAGAAACAGTGGCGATGTTTAATAGCTTTGAAAGAGAGGATTTTAACATTCTGACTAGCTTTGTTGAGTCAGACAATGGTGTGAAACTGTGGTCTATCCATCGTGCAATTGGTCACTCGCTCCCTGATGCGCTTCGGAGCGCACGTGTTGGAGTGGTCGCGTCAAGCGCGAGTGAGTACTTCTTCGACTCATTGCTCCAGCTGTATGATATGCCAACTGAGACAATAGAGAAGGTTTATTACTCGCCTGAGGCGTTGCCGTCGGCACTGCTCGACAATGAAGTTGATGCGATTGCTATTTGGGAACCTTACGGCTATCAACTAGTAAAACGAGCCCATGAGTCAGTACAAGCACTCGATAGTAAAGGCTTACATAGCTTATCTTTTTTATTGGTAAGTGATCGTTTAGTTGCGAAAAAGCAGCACCAAGATATGCGTCGCGTCATTCGAGCCTTGGATGAAGCGGTAGATGTTATTCATCAACGGCCTGAGCAAGCGAAAGCCCAGGTCGCTGCGTATCTTTCAATGTCCGACGACAAGCTCGGCTGGCTTTGGCAGGACTATTTATTTCGCCTGTCGTTAAACGACTCTTTACTGTTGCGTTTAAAAAACCAAGCTCGGTGGGCGCAACGCGCGGGATTGGTTACGGGACCAACACCATCGTATCGTCATTTACTTAACCCTGGCCCCTTGGTTGAAGCAACTCAAAAAGTGAGTCTATTAGAATGAAAATCGGTCAGCAGTTAAACATCGTTGTTTACGCATGTGCGGCATTGACGCTGGTAACACTATTGATCACGGTAGAGCTTTTTCAGAAACAAAGTCAGACGCAAGTACGCTTAGATAGAATTGTTGCGGTGCATTCTCAAATCGACAGTTTACGCGGTCGTTTGTGGCTATATCGTCAATACCCCAGTGCGCAAACCCGCCAAGATGTATATCAATCAACCAATGCGTTGCGGGCTCAGCTATCCAGTGACCAGCATGCGATTCCTCCCCAGTCAGTGCAGTCTATGACGCAAGCGGCGGACAGTATTGACCGTTTGCTGGATACCACAACAGACCAATTTGGTCGGGAGCAGAGCGTTGATGAAGGGCGGCTGATGCTTTTTTCACGATTTAATATTTTACTACAAGCCATGAGCGAGGCGGCATTTTCTGTGCGTCAGCAAGCGATGCATGATGCATCTAAACAGCAGAAAATGTTGCTTGTTGTCCATGGTGGTATTTTGGTGCTGTTGGCCTTATTAGTAACGATTTTTGCGACCCGTTTACGACGACGTTTAAGACAACGCTTAAAAACATTACACAGCACGGTTACTCAGATTAAAAAAGGTGATTTAACCACTGAATTAATCATGACCGATAAAGATGAACTGACCGAACTGGCGGATCATGTCAATGAAATGAAGCATGCGCTTAGCCATACCATGGTGGATAAAAACCAACTGAGTGAAGAAGTCGCACGGCAAACACAACAGCTTCGCGAGCAACAACACCAGCTTAAATTTTTAGCGGAGCATGATGAATTAACAGGTTTATTTAACCGACGTGCGTTTGAATCGCATGTCGATGTGGCTTTGATGCGGGCCAACCGAGCACAAACGAATGCTGCGTTACTGTTTATCGACTTGAATAACTTTAAACAAGTCAATGATACCTACGGCCACGGGGTCGGGGATGAGTTGCTCAGGGTTGTGAGCCAACGTCTAAAGCACGCCGTCCGTCGTTCTGATTTAGTCGGGCGTTTAGGCGGTGACGAATTTATCGTGTGGTTGGATCTTTTGACAGATAAAGATGCATTGAATGAAGTTATTCGCCGTATTCAAGATGATGTCCATGCACCTATATTAACCGAGAAAGCAGAGTTATCACTGGTGAGTAGTATTGGCGTCAGTTGCTTTCCTACCGACGGATTGGAGTTGCAACAAATGATGAATCAAGCCGATGCGGCCATGTATTACGCGAAAACACATGCTAACGAGCGGCACTGCTTATATTCCAATCTGCCTGCCGAGCGGATACAGTAACGAATTTTGCGACACGAGTAGCTTGCATGTCTTTTTCCCGTATCGACGATCATTGGCTAGCGGGCGCGCGCGCCTGTCCTTCTCCCCATTATAACTCACGCCCGGATAGCGAGGATATTTCCTTGCTGGTGGTTCACAATATCAGCCTGCCCCCCGGCCAGTTCGACGGTCCTTATATTGAGCAATTTTTTCAGGGCAACCTCGACGCTGACGCGCACCCTTATTTTGCCCAGATCCGTGATCTTCGCGTGTCTGCACACCTACTGATCCGACGAGATGGAAGTGTGATCCAGTTTGTACCATTCAACGAACGCGCATGGCATGCTGGCATCTCGTGTTTTGACGGTCGGCAGCAATGTAACGATTTTTCTATCGGTATTGAGCTTGAGGGCACGGACACACTTCCATACACCGACCAGCAGTATCAATCGTTAGCGGCGATCACGCAGACGCTGATGCAGTACTATCCAGCCATCACTCGTGATCGGATCACAGGACATCAACATATTGCGCCCGGACGGAAGACCGATCCTGGCCATGTGTTTGACTGGGAAAGATTACACCTACTGCTCTATACTGCCTGACAAAGCAGTCACTCTGTTTGGTCTGACCAATTTTAGAGCGCCGTGAAAAAACAACTGTCAGGTGACGAATACAGGGGTTTCCATGATGTCAATCAAAGTTCAGGTGGACAGAATATCCGCTGTCTGGTAACTTTAGAGAATAATAAAGTAATTGGTCTTACCAATTTACAATCAGTCAGTTTCTGCAGCTAAGCGCCAAGCTTGGGGGGCAGATGGTCAATAAATACAATGGCATATCAGCGAATTCGTCAACCAAAACTCTCAGATGTTATCGAGAAAGAGCTCGAAGGTTTAATTCTGGAAGGGACATTGTCTCCAGGCCAGAAGCTACCGCCTGAGCGAGAGTTAGCGGTCCAGTTTGATGTGTCTCGTCCATCAGTCCGTGAGGCGATTCAGCGACTTGAAGTAAAAAAGCTGCTCACTCGCAAACAAGGTGGTGGCACCTTTGTCAGTCAACGACTTTGGCAGCGATTTTCTGAACCCCTGCTAGAGTTATTGGCGGACCATCCGGAAACCCAGCTTGATTTGTTGGAATCACGGCATGCGCTCGAAGGTATTTCTTCTTATTTCGCCGCTTTACGGGGCACGGAAGAGGATTTTTCTCGGATTGAAGATTGCCATGATGCGATTCGACAAGCGCAGAAAGATGGGGACTTAAAGGCAGAAGCTTCCGCCGTCATGCAATATCTCGTTGCCGTAACGGAAGCGGCGCACAATGTGGTGCTACTGCATATCATGCGTAGCCTCGCACCGTTACTGGAACAGAATATTTACCAAAACTTTGAGCTACTTTATCGCCGTCAAGAGACGGTGGAAAATGTCAGCCGACACCGAGCTGAGATCGTGGATGCAATCACCGCTGGCGAGCCAGAAAAAGCGAGACAGGCGTCGCATGCACACTTAGCTTACATTGAGGAAACTCTGTTGGATCTTGGCCGAGAAGAAAGCCGTCGAGAACGGTCTCTACGTCGAATTCAACAACGCAAGGACGAGCTGGAGTAATCCCTATTCGCCGCCAAAATAAAGGCGAGGGGCCACTGCAGCTGCGACAACGTTTGTTTTGTACGAGTCAATCAACGAAAGGATAGATCGCCATGTCTGAAGTCATGAAAAATGACGTGGACGCACTTGAGACCCAAGAGTGGTTGCAAGCTCTTGAGTCAGTCGTTCGTGAAGAAGGTGTAGAACGTGCCCAGTTCCTTCTGGAGCAAGTCTTAGGGCAAGCACGTTTAGACGGTGTTGACATGCCAACTGGCGTGACCACCAACTATGTAAATACCATCCCTGCAGATCAAGAACCTGCTTATCCAGGTGATGTGAACTTGGAGCGTCGTATCCGTTCTATCATTCGTTGGAACGCAATCATGATCGTGTTGCGCGCGTCCAAGAAAGATTTAGAGCTGGGTGGCCACATGGCTTCGTTCCAGTCATCGGCTGCGTTCTATGAAACTTGCTTTAACCACTTCTTCCGTGCGCCAAACGAGAAAGATGGTGGCGATCTGGTTTATTATCAAGGTCATATCTCTCCAGGCATCTACGCGCGTGCGTTTGTGGAAGGTCGTCTCACTGCTGAGCAGCTCGACAACTTCCGCCAAGAAGTTGACGGTAACGGTATTTCCTCTTACCCGCACCCGAAACTGATGCCTGAGTTCTGGCAGTTCCCAACCGTTTCTATGGGTCTGGGGCCTATTGCGTCTATCTACCAAGCGCGTTTCCTTAAGTATCTGAACGGTCGTGGCTTGAAAGACACCTCAGAGCAACGTGTTTACGCGTTCTTAGGCGACGGTGAGATGGATGAGCCAGAATCACGTGGTGCGCTATCGTTTGCCGCCCGTGAAAAACTGGATAACCTGTGCTTTTTGATCAACTGTAACCTGCAGCGCCTTGATGGTCCTGTAATGGGTAACGGTAAAATCGTTCAAGAGCTCGAAGGCCTATTTAAAGGCGCTGGCTGGAACGTGATCAAAGTGGTTTGGGGCTCTGGCTGGGATAAACTGCTGGCCAAAGACACCTCCGGTAAACTGCTGCAGTTGATGAACGAAACCATCGACGGCGATTACCAAACCTTCAAATCAAAAGACGGCGCCTACGTGCGTGAACACTTCTTCGGTAAATATCCTGAAACTGCAGCCCTGGTTGCCGATATGACCGACGAAGAAATCTTTGCGCTCAAGCGTGGTGGTCATGAGCCATCAAAACTGTTTGCTGCGTTCAAAGCGGCACAAGAGTGCAACGACCGTCCAACCGTGATCTTGGCGAAAACCGTTAAAGGTTACGGCATGGGTGAAGCGGCTGAAGGTAAAAACATCGCGCACCAAGTGAAGAAAATGGACATGACCCATGTTCACGCTATGCGTGATCGTCTTGGCCTACAAGACTTGTTGTCTGACGATGATGTGCAAAACCTGACTTACCTAAAACTGGAAGAAGGATCTGCGGAACACGAATACCTGCACGCGCGCCGTAAAGCCCTGCACGGTTACACTCCGCAGCGCTTACCTAAGTTCACTGAAGAACTGACGCTGCCAAAACTGGATGATTTCTCTGCTCTGCTGTCTGAGCAGAAGCGTGATATCTCTACCACCATGGCGTTTGTACGCTCATTGAACGTATTGCTGAAAGACAAGAGCATTGGCAAGAACGTAGTGCCAATCATTGCTGACGAAGCCCGTACCTTTGGTATGGAAGGTCTGTTCCGTCAGGTGGGTATCTATAACCCGCAAGGACAAACCTATACCCCAGAAGATCGTGGCGTGGTGTCTTACTACAAAGAAGACCAAGGCGGCCAAGTACTGCAAGAAGGGATTAACGAGCTAGGCGCGATGTCATCGTGGGTAGCGGCGGCGACCTCTTACAGCACTAATGATCTGCCAATGATCCCATTCTACATCTACTACTCCATGTTCGGCTTCCAACGTGTTGGCGACATGGCGTGGATGGCGGGTGACCAACAAGCACGTGGTTTCCTATTGGGTGCCACCGCAGGTCGTACCACCCTGAACGGTGAAGGTCTGCAACACGAAGACGGTCACAGCCATATTCTGGCAAGCACTGTACCTAACTGTGTGTCTTACGACCCAACCTTCGCGTACGAAGTGGCGGTGATCATGCAAGACGGTATCCGTCGTATGTACGGTCCTGACCAAGAAAACATCTACTACTACCTGACGCTGATGAACGAAAACTATCATCAGCCAGCCATGCCTGAGGGCGCGGAAGACGGTATCCGTAAAGGTATCTATAAACTAGAAACCTACACGGGCGACAAAGCCAAAGTTCAGTTAATGGGCTCGGGCACTATCATGACCGAAGTGCGCAAGGCAGCGAAACTGCTCAGCGATGAATTCGGCGTGGCGTCTGACGTTTACAGCGTGACCTCGTTCAACGAACTGGCACGTGACGGTCAGGATGTGGATCGTTTCAACATGCTGAACCCAGATGCAGAAAGCAAAGTGCCTTATATCCAAACGGTCATGGGATCTGAGCCTGCGATTGCTGCGACTGATTACATGAAAAACTACGCTGACCAAGTTCGTGCGTTTATCCCAGCTGAGTCTTATAAAGTGCTGGGTACAGACGGCTTTGGTCGTTCTGACAGCCGCGAAAACCTACGTCGTCACTTTGAAGTGAACGCAGGCTATGTGGTGGTTGCGGCACTGAACGAGCTGGCTAAGCGTGGTGATGTTGATAAGAAAGTCGTGTCAGAAGCGATTAAGAAATTCGACATCGATACCAACAAAGTAAACCCGCTGTTCGCGTAAGAGGCTGAAACAATGTCAATCGAGATTAATGTACCTGACATCGGTGCGGATGAAGTAGAAGTGACTGAGATCCTTGTTAGCGTTGGCGACAAGGTAGAAGAAGAACAGTCGTTAATCACCGTTGAAGGTGATAAAGCATCCATGGAAGTCCCTGCGTCACAAGCGGGTGTGGTCAAGGAAATCAAAATTGCCGAGGGTGATAAAGTCACCACTGGCTCTTTGATTATGATCTTCGAAGCCGATGCGCCAGCGCAAAGCGCCCCAGCTCAAGAGGCGGCGCCAGCCGCCCCTGCTGCAGCACCAGCGGCCGCATCAGAAACCAAAGAAGTTCACGTGCCTGATATCGGTGGGGATGAAGTTGAAGTCACCGAGATCATGGTCGCGGTTGGCGATACCATTGAAGAAGAGCAGTCACTGATCACTGTTGAAGGCGATAAAGCCTCAATGGAAGTGCCTGCACCGTTTGCGGGTACCGTTAAAGAAATCAAGATCGCGGCAGGTGACAAGGTGTCAACTGGCTCACTGATCATGATGTTCGAAGTGGGTGGCAGTGCTCCAGCTGCAGACGCCCCAGCAGCAGCCGAGGCACCAGCGGCGCCGGCAGCAGCACAAGCCAAAGACGTTCACGTCCCTGATATCGGTGGCGATGAAGTTGAAGTGACTGACATTATGGTTGCCGTTGGCGATACCATTGAAGAAGAGCAGTCACTGATCACCGTTGAAGGCGACAAAGCGTCAATGGAAGTACCGGCACCGTTTGCGGGTACGGTCAAAGAGATCAAAATTGCGGCGGGCGATAAAGTGTCCACCGGCTCGCACATCATGGTGTTCGAGGTTGCTGGTAGCGCACCAGCAGCGCCTGCACCTGCAGCGGCACCTGCTGCTGAAAAGGCGGCACCCGCACCTGCGGCTAAGGCAGACGCCCCAGCGGCTAAAGCTGACGCCGGTAAAGACGAGTTTGTAGAGAACAAAGAATACGCGCATGCGTCGCCTGTTGTTCGTCGTCTTGCCCGCGAATTTGGCGTGAACCTTGCGAAGGTGAAAGGATCGGGTCGTAAAGGACGTGTACTGAAAGAAGACGTTCAGAGCTTTGTCAAAGACGCGCTAAAACGCCTTGAATCGGGTGCAGCATCTGGCTCAGGCGACGGCAGTGCACTTGGCTTGCTCCCTTGGCCTAAAGTGGACTTCAGCAAATTCGGTGAAACCGAAGTCAAACCACTGTCACGCATTAAGAAGATCTCGGGTGCGAACCTGGCACGTAACTGGGTGATGATCCCGCACGTGACGCAGTGGGATAACGCTGATATCACTGAAGTGGAAGCGTTCCGTAAAGAGCAAAACGCGATTGAGAAGAAGAAAGAGTCTGGCATGAAGATCACCCCATTGGTGTTCATCATGAAAGCCGCTGCTAAAGCGCTGGAAGCTTTCCCTTCATTCAACGCATCACTGTCGGAAGACGGTGAAAGCCTGATCATGAAAAAATATGTCAACATCGGCATTGCGGTTGATACGCCAAATGGTCTGGTTGTGCCTGTCTTTAAGGACGTGAACAAAAAAGGCATCTACGAGTTATCTGAAGAGCTGATGGCAGTCTCGAAGAAAGCGCGTGCGGGCAAGCTCACTGCTTCTGATATGCAGGGCGGTTGCTTTACCATCTCAAGCCTCGGTGGTTTGGGCGGTACCGCGTTTACGCCAATCGTTAATGCACCAGAAGTCTCAATCTTGGGTGTCTCTAAGTCAGAAATGAAGCCAGTATGGAACGGTAAGGACTTTGAACCTCGCCTGATGCTGCCACTGTCTCTGTCTTATGACCACCGTGTGATTGACGGTGCTGAGGGTGCGCGCTTTATCAGCTACCTCAACGGTCTAATGTCCGATATCCGCCGTTTGGTACTGTAATCGCAACATCGACAACCCAACCGGCCCGTGAAGGGTCGGTTGGGAATTGTTGTGCAGCTCACAGGCTATGGGTTTTTATTTTTCAGCCCATTAACATGGCTGTAAACTGTGGCACCAAACACCCACAACAATAAAAACTACCGCTCTTAGCCTGTCAGGGAATAAGACTACAACGAGGTCAGAATGAGTAAAGAAATCAAAGCGCAAGTCGTCGTTCTTGGCGCTGGTCCTGCTGGATACTCCGCCGCTTTCCGCTGTGCCGACCTAGGTTTGGAAACAGTGCTGGTTGAACGTTACAACACCCTAGGGGGTGTGTGTCTAAACGTTGGCTGTATCCCTTCTAAAGCCCTACTACACGTTGCCAAAGTGATCGAAGAAGCCAAAGCGATGGCTGATCATGGCGTGGTTTTCGGCGAGCCACAAACCGATATCGACAAAATCCGCTCTTGGAAAGACAAGGTGATCGGTCAGTTGACCGGTGGCTTAGGTGGCATGGCCAAGCAGCGTAAAGTGACCGTGGTTAACGGTACCGGCCGTTTCACTGGCGCCAACACCCTGTTGGTCGAGGGTGAAGAAAGCACCACCATTAATTTTGATAACGCGATCATCGCAGCCGGCTCTCGTCCTATCGAGCTGCCATTTATCCCGCATGATGATCCACGTATCTGGGACTCTACTGACGCGCTCGAGCTCAAAGAAGTACCAGAGAAAATGCTGCTGATGGGCGGTGGTATCATTGGTCTAGAAATGGGTACTGTCTATCACGCATTAGGCTCACAGGTCGATGTGGTCGAAATGTGTGATCAGGTGATCCCGGCGGCCGATAAAGACGTGATTAAAGTCTTTACCAAGCGTATCAGCAAGAAAATGAACCTGATGCTGGAAACCAAAGTCACCGCAGTAGAAGCCAAAGAAGATGGTATTTACGTGACGATGGAAGGCAAAAAAGCGCCAGCAGAGCCAGTACGTTATGATGCTGTATTGGTTGCGATTGGCCGTAGCCCGAATGGCAAACTGCTTGACGCCGGCCAAGCCGGGGTTGAAGTTGACGATCGCGGCTTCATCAATGTTGATAAGCAAATGCGCACTAACGTGCCACACATCTATGCGATCGGCGATATTGTTGGTCAGCCAATGCTTGCGCATAAAGGTGTGCATGAAGGCCATGTGGCTGCGGAAGTCATTTCTGGTAAGAAACATTACTTTGATCCGAAAGTGATCCCATCGATTGCTTATACTGAGCCAGAAGTAGCATGGGTCGGTAAAACCGAGAAAGAATGTAAGGAAGAGGGCATCAACTACGAAGCCTCTACCTTCCCATGGGCGGCTTCTGGTCGTGCGATTGCGTCTGACTGCGCTGACGGTATGACCAAGCTTATCTTCGATAAAGATACGCACCGTGTCATCGGGGGTGCCGTTGTCGGTACCAACGGTGGTGAGCTGTTGGGCGAAATCGGTCTTGCGATTGAAATGGGCTGTGATGCCGAAGACATCGCGTTGACTGTTCACGCTCACCCAACACTCCATGAGTCTGTTGGCTTGGCCGCTGAAGTGTTTGAAGGCTCAATCACGGATATGCCGAATCCAAAAGCGAAGAAAAAGAAATAAACTGCGCGTTTATATGTTTCTTCTTAAGCCCTGCATTGCGGGGCTTTTTTATATCGGTGATATATCGATTGAGAAGAAAAAAGCGGGCCTCGGCCCGCTTAGTCAGTATGATGGTCAAGCGTTAACGCTTAAAGCTTAAAGCTGCCCACCAAGGTATCGAGACGTTTAGACAGATCACGCAGTGACTCGCTGGCTTCAGCCATGGTATTGGCGGTATCCGCGGTCTGTTGCGAGCTGTGATTAATCTCTTCAATATTCTGATTGATGTCATTGACCACCGTTGATTGCTCTTCTGTCGCGGTCGCTACTTGTGTATTCATGTCTGAGATTTGGATAATCTGCTCATTAATCGCGTTCAGTGACAGCGACGCCTCATCCGATGCGTTGACCCCTTCGGCTGTCATGGTGCGGCTTTGCTCCATTGCGTTGACAGCATTATGGGCCTCTTGCTGCAGGCGGTTGATCATGGTCTGGATTTCATCGGTTGAATCGGAGGTACGGCTAGCCAGGTTACGCACCTCGTCGGCAACGACCGCAAAGCCTCGTCCTTGTTCGCCCGCACGTGCCGCTTCAATGGCGGCGTTCAATGCGAGCAGGTTGGTTTGCTCTGAAATACCACGAATCACATCTAAAATGCCACCAATCGAGTCGGTGTTTTCAGCCAGCGCACTGATCACTTTCGACATATTCTCCATATCGTCGGCAAGGCTGGCGATGGTGTCTCGCGCTTGGGTGACCACACCTTGGCCATTGGCTGCATCATCGGACGCTTGGTTAGCGGCACTGGCGGCATTAGCGGCATTGCCGGCAATTTCATTCACCGTCGCGCCCATTTCATTAATCGCCGTCACCACTTGTACGGTGCGATCACGCTGATACTCACTCTGAGATTGCGTGGCGCTAGCTTGTGACGAGACTTGCTCTGCGGCATGACGAAGCTCACCACCGGTACTGGCAACGTCTGAGACTAAGCGATGAATCTTGTCGACAAAGCTATTAAACCCAGACGCTAACTGACCAATTTCGTCTTGGCTATCGATGTCGACTCGTTGGCGTAAATCGCCTTCACCCTCGCCGATCTCACGGAACACATTCGCCACGTATTGAATCGGTTTGGTAATGGTCGTCGCAAGCCAAACGGCCACCACAATAAACACTAACCCAACGACCACAGACACCATCAGGATCTGATTGCGGGTTTGATTGAGTGGTGCAAAGACTTCTTCTGCTGGAACATCTGCGATGACATACCAGTCCATGGAGGGAACATAACTTGAGGCGAGCAGGACTTCCTTGCCATTAATGTGTGTATCGAGGAGGTTAAAGTCACCTTTTTGGAGCAAGCTCCGTGCCTGTGCTCCATACACATCACTCAATGTTTTTTCGCCCATGAGATCGGTGTCACGGTGCAATTGGACCGTGCCATCGGCATTGACTAAGAAAACAAAGCCCGACTGCTCGATTTTGAATTGATTCAAAAAGCGGGTCATCTCTTCGAGTGAACGCGAAAACCCAGCCAAGCCTTTGCCGTTAAGCTGTTGAAAGTTGACGAAAAGTTTGAGCTCGCCATTATCCTCTTGGAATACCTGCGCCATGGTGGCATTGCCACTGTCGAGAAAGTTATAAAACCAACCGTCTTTT
The DNA here is from genome assembly GCF_001996185.1 of Salinivibrio costicola subsp. alcaliphilus. NCBI lineage: Bacteria > Pseudomonadati > Pseudomonadota > Gammaproteobacteria > Vibrionales > Vibrionaceae > Salinivibrio > Salinivibrio costicola. The sequence goes on along the minus strand of NZ_MUFR01000007.1, from coordinate 33,970 downwards.
TCTCGCGTGAGGACGCGTAAAAAACCATCTTGGTTCCAATATTGGCCGGTCTCTCGGTTAGCGATAGAGGCATCATTGAGATCGTATTGGTCACGTAGCACGTTAAGCTGCTTGACCACGCGGGCTTCTTCGCTCGGGGTGATCCCTTGGTTGAGAATATCGAGTGTCACCGGGTTTGACGCGAGCTGACGCGCGGCAGATTGCAGCTGGTTAACTTCACTATCAATGGTATCTCTAAACTGAGTGAGGGTGGTTGGAAGCTCATTCTCTAACAGGCGCTTTTCCATAATATCGCGCGCTTGGCTTAAGCTCATGTAGCTGACGATCGCTGTCGATGCGATCACGGCTGAGACAAATGCCAACACGAGCTTTTGTTTAATCGTGAGTTGTTTTAGCTTCATGCCTTTCTCTCTATGTGGTCTATCACGCGCTATTTTGTAATCATCGATAAGTTGACAAGTTAGCGTGACAAAAAAGTGACGATGTGTATGGCACCAACATCTAAGTTAGCAGAATTACATTTACCGTTTCTAATGTATCGGCGATGAAATGATAAAATTGAAGCCCTTGCCCATAATTATTGATGAAAATGACACTTAGCTCGCGCTTTCAACACAAACCGATAAAAAGGGATGGAGGGCGCATCGCCTGATCGATATCGCGTTATCTTTTATGGCTAACTGTATCGTGATAAAAAACCGTATAGAATCAAACAGAACGCGACAATCACGGTTAATTGGATCGTGAGAACGAGGGAATAGAGGGCTGCGTCACTAAGACCTTGGTCGTATGTTTCATAAAACGGGTAGATTTTAATTTTAAGTTAAAAATGCTATCCTCACGCAGCGGTTACGTGCTCGAACCCTCGTCTTGCTGGAAAATTTTAATAAACTTCGCCGGATAAGCGTGATACGAGTACTAACACTTTCCAAGGATGTTGGATCATACGATCTGACCGAGAAAAGAGGAAATAGTCGTGCTTGAAGCCTACCGTAAACACGTCGAAGAACGTGCCGCTCAGGGTATTGTGCCTAAACCGCTGAACGCTGAGCAAACCGCCAGTCTGATAGAACTGTTGAAAAACCCGCCCGCTGGCGAAGAAGAAACCCTTGTTTATTTGCTGGAAAACCGAATTCCCCCCGGCGTGGATGAAGCCGCCTATGTAAAAGCAGGCTTTTTAGCTGCGTTGGCAAATGGTGAGGCGCAATCGCCGTTAATCAGCCCTGAGCGCGCCACAGAGCTACTCGGTACCATGCAAGGCGGTTATAACATCCAGCCTCTGATCGCGTTGTTAGAGGATGAAAAACTGGCGCCAATTGCAGCCAAAGCCCTGTCACATACCCTGCTCATGTTTGATGCTTTCTATGACGTGGAAGACAAAATGAAAGCAGGGAATGCTTACGCTAAACAAGTGATGGAATCGTGGGCCAACGCAGATTGGTACCTGGAAAAACCGCAGATTCCTGAAAAAGTGACACTGACAGTGTTCAAAGTATCGGGTGAAACCAACACCGATGACTTGTCTCCCGCCCCTGATGCATGGTCACGTCCAGATATTCCCTTACATGCCCTTGCGATGCTTAAAAACGAGCGCGAAGGTATTCAACCGGATAAACCCGGTGACATTGGCCCCATTGAGCAAATGAAGGCGCTGGAAGAAAAAGGCCACCCACTGGTTTATGTCGGTGATGTGGTTGGCACTGGCTCGTCACGTAAATCAGCGACCAACTCGGTGTTGTGGTTTATGGGCCAAGACATTCCGAATGTGCCGAACAAGCGCTTCGGCGGTTTCTGTTTAGGCGGAAAAATTGCCCCTATTTTCTTTAATACCATGGAAGACGCGGGCGCATTGCCGATTGAGCTCGATGTGACTTCGCTCAATATGGGCGATGTGATTGACCTGTACCCCGCTGACGGTAAAGTGTGCAAGCATGGCACCGATGACGTGCTGTCGACCTTCCAGCTCAAAACCGACATTTTGTATGATGAAGTACGTGCCGGTGGCCGCATCCCATTGATTATCGGTCGCGGCTTGACCGATCGAGCCCGTGAATGTCTCGGCCTTGAGCCATCTGACGTCTTCCGCCGTCCCCGTCCAGTGGCTGAATCCACCAAAGGCTTTACGCTGGCACAAAAAATGGTCGGTAAAGCCTGTGGCGTCGAAGGTGTGCGTCCGAATACCTATTGTGAGCCTAAAATGACCACGGTAGGGTCACAAGACACCACCGGACCCATGACCCGTGATGAGCTTAAAGACTTGGCGTGTCTTGGTTTTACCGCCGATTTGACCATGCAGTCTTTCTGTCATACGTCAGCATATCCAAAGCCAGTTGACGTGGAAACACACCATACCTTGCCCGATTTCATCATGAATCGTGGTGGCGTGGCACTGCGTCCAGGCGATGGGGTGATTCACTCTTGGCTCAATCGTATGCTGCTGCCTGATACCGTGGGTACCGGTGGCGACTCACATACGCGTTTCCCGCTGGGGATTTCTTTCCCTGCCGGCTCGGGTCTGGTGGCCTTTGCTGCAGCAACCGGGGTGATGCCGCTGGATATGCCTGAGTCGGTCTTGGTGCGCTTTAAAGGCGAAATGCAGCCCGGTGTTACCTTGCGTGACTTAGTCCATGCCATTCCGTATTTCGGCATCAAACAAGGTCTGTTAACGGTTGAGAAATCAGGAAAAATCAACGAATTTTCCGGTCGTGTTCTCGAAATCGAAGGGGTTGAACACCTCACGGTTGAACAGGCGTTTGAGCTATCAGATGCATCCGCAGAGCGCTCTGCGGCTGGTTGTACCGTGAAGTTGTCACAAGACTCAGTGGCCGAATACCTTGAGTCGAACATTGTGATGCTCAAGTGGATGATTGCCGAAGGCTATGGCGACCGCCGTACCATTGAGCGCCGTATTCAAGCGATGCAGCAATGGCTAGACAGCCCAAGTTTGATGGAAGCGGACAAAGATGCCGAGTATGCCCACGTACTTGAAATCGATCTGGCCGAGATCAAAGAGCCTATCTTGTGTGCACCGAACGATCCGGATGATGCGCGTACCTTGTCGGACGTGGCAGGCGACAGTGTCGATGAAGTCTTTATCGGAAGCTGTATGACCAACATTGGTCACTTCCGAGCAGCCGGTAAATTGCTGGATAAATTCGGTGGCAGCTTATCGACTCGGATGTGGGTGGCACCACCGACGAAGATGGATAGAGATCAGCTGACCGCTGAAGGTTATTACGGTATCTACGGTCGTGCTGGGGTGCGGATCGAAACGCCGGGATGTTCCTTGTGCATGGGTAACCAAGCGCGTGTGGCGGAAAAATCGACTGTGTTGTCGACCTCGACACGTAATTTCCCAAACCGTCTCGGTACGGGCGCGAATGTGTATCTGGCGTCGGCTGAGCTGTCGGCAGTCGGTGCGATTCTCGGCCGGATCCCGACTCAAAAGGAATATCTAGAGTACGCTGAGCAAATCAATGCGACGGCAAGTGATACTTATCGTTATCTTAACTTCCATCAAATGGATGCCTACACCAACATCGCCAATGATGTGATTGTTAAAACCGCAGTGTAGGACGCGCTGATGGCCGATAGCGTTCGGCATGGCGCCAAGAAAAGCGCCTTCCATCTTTATGGGAGGCGCTTTTTTTCGTGTGCGTGACCGAGTGAAAGAGCGCCAACTGGCTTCGTGTTATGGTTGATTAATTAATCGGGTTATCCATTAATCGCGCAATATTCTCAGTCGTGCGCGTGACGTTGCTTGCCGTGTTGACCAGCGCCTCAGACAATGAGCAGGGCCCTGGCTGAATGGGGAAAATCGCTTTGACGCCGTGTTGATAAAGCGTATCACAGTTGTCACCGACACTGCCGGCGATCACCACCACGGGAATGTGATGTGATTGGCCAATCCGGGCGAGCGCCATGGGGACTTTTCCGTGCTGAGTTTGACCATCGACCCGTCCCTCACCGGTAATAATCCAATCTGCTTGTGCCAGAGTCGAATACGCGTGGGTCCGTGTTAGTAGCAACTCCACCCCGGGTACGAGCTGGGCATTGAGTAAACCGCCTAAAGCGGCACCGATTCCGCCTGCTGCGCCTGCGCCTGGAAAGTGCGCAATGGCATGGCCAAGTTGATAGTGACAAATACGGGCAAAACGGTGAAGGTGTTGCTCTAAACTGCGAATGTGGCTGACCGTGGCGCCTTTTTGCGGACCAAATACGGTAGCAGCGCCATCGGGTCCACATAGCGGGTTATCGACATCACAGGCCGCGGTGAGTGTGACAGCGCGCAAGCGTGAATCGAGCGTGCTGAGATCCAGTGTCATCAATGCACCTAATCCGTGTCCAGTCGGAATAATTGGTTTGCCTGCACCGTCAAGCAGGCGCGCGCCTAAGGCGGTCAGGATCCCGGCACCCGCGTCATTGGTGGCACTGCCACCTAAACCAATAATGATTTCATCGATGTCATGATCAAGAGCTGCACGGATCAGCTCACCGGTGCCTAAGCTGGTGGTATGGAGCGGATTTTTTGCGGTGCTTGGCATTAATGGTAAACCTGAGGCACTGGCGACATCCAACACGGCCAGTCGTTGCTCACGATTAATCACAAAACTGGCCGTCACCGGGCGAAAATCTGGCCCCGTGACGTCACAGTGAAAACGTTCTCCACCGAGTCGTTCGAGCATACTTTGTGCAAATCCCTCACCACCATCTGCCATGGGCAACAGTGAAAACGTGGCATTAGGCAGTGCGGCTGCCATGCCTGTTTGAATAGCGTTAGCGACTTGTGGGGCGCTGAGGCTTTCTTTGAATGAGTCCGGTGCGATCACAATATGCATGGCTTATCCTTGGCAATATGACGGTCGTCCATTAAGTCGAACTGAAGTAAACAGTATGAGCGAAGTGCTACCTTGATAACAGCTTGGGCTTGGCAATTCGTGGCAAAAGCCGGACAATGCCGCGCGAAGATTGGAGGTGGATGTGGATTACGAATTTTCTCGCAATAGTTTTGATGACAGTTATCGCATTGTGTTCTCAATGGGCCATGAAGCGATTGGTCGCTGGTTGTTCGATGAAGTAGGCACTGAGCTTAGCCACGTTGAGCAATATGTCGAGGCCCTCGCTCAGCTGGAAAACGAACAGCAATGGCGCGGGCATACTTTTACCTTAACAGCCAATAAAGATGAAGTGGTGGTGATGGCGAATGCCATGCTACAAACACCATCGGATGAGGCGCAAGCAACCCTCAGTGCGCAGGCATTGACGTTTTATGATCAAGAAAGCTGTGCCGCGTGTGGCTATGATGACTTTATGGAAATGTTATCGGCCTATCGCGACTTTATTATCCGTTATGGTCGACGATAACTCGAGATAAACGCGGAGCGGGGAATCGGCTCGCGTTTTTTCGATGATCGCTGATGGTGCAGTTGAGCAATAACACATTGCCGATGCGCTGTCTTGGTGAATACCTCGCACTTTTATAGTGCAAACTCCTCGAATTACCCCTCCTTGTTTTCTAACTACATGATTTTAAAGCCATCAAATATTGGCACGGCTCTTGATACCTACAGTGTGAAGCAAACACAAGGACTCAGGAGAAGGATATGAAACTGATTAGCGCCATTATCAAGCCATTTAAGCTTGATGACGTTCGTGAAGCGTTGGCGGATGCCGGTATTGATGGCATGACGGTCTCGGAAGTCAAAGGCTTTGGCCGCCAAAAAGGGCACACAGAATTATATCGTGGCGCCGAATACCAAGTCGATTTTTTACCCAAAGTGAAACTTGAAATCGCGGTACAGAGCGAGAATGTGGATTCTGTCGTTGAAGCGATTTCTAATGCTGCACAGACTGGAAAAATCGGCGATGGCAAAATCTTTGTCTTCGATCTTCAGCAGGCGGTGCGTATTCGTACCGGTGAAATGGATTTGGAAGCAATTTAATACAGGGAGTATAGACAATGGAACTGGTTAATACGGTGACAGAATTGCGCTACGCGCTCGACACCTTTTTCTTTCTTTTATCCGGCGCGTTGGTGATGTGGATGGCCGCGGGCTTTGCGATGTTAGAAGCCGGCTTGGTGCGATCTAAAAATACCACGGAGATCCTGACCAAAAATATCTGCTTATATGCCATTGCGTGCACCATGTATTTACTGGTCGGTTACAACATCATGTATGTCGACAATGCGGGTGGGGGTTTTATACCTTCATTTGGCACCTTGATTGGCACACAGGGCGCAGAGGCTGATCATTCATTGGAATCAGACTTCTTCTTCCAAGTCGTGTTTGTTGCTACCGCTATGTCAGTGGTGTCTGGTGCCGTCGCGGAACGAATGAAGCTGTGGGCGTTCCTGGTTTTCTCTGTCATCTTGACGGCGGTGATCTATCCAGTTGAAGGATATTGGACTTGGGGCGGCGGCTTCCTATCTGAGGCCGGTTTCAGTGACTTTGCCGGCTCAGGAATTGTTCACATGGCCGGTGCTTCCGCGGCATTAGCCGGTGTGCTCTTGTTAGGTGCGCGTAAAGGCAAGTACAGCAAAAACGGTAAAATCAACCCGATTCCTGGCTCTAACTTGCCGTTAGCGACCTTGGGGACGTTTATCCTTTGGTTCGGCTGGTTTGGTTTCAATGGCGGCTCGCAGTTGATGGTCTCAGATTTTGAGAATGCGACAGCGGTGGGACAAATCTTCCTCAACACGAATGCGGCGGCGGCGGCCGGTGCTATTGCAGCCTTACTGGTATGCAAAACCCTATGGGGGAAAGCGGATTTGACCATGGTCTTAAATGGCGCGTTGGCTGGCTTGGTGGCAATTACCGCCGATCCGCTGTCACCCTCACCAGTGGCGGCACTGATCATTGGTGTGGTATCTGGGGCCATCGTCGTGTTCAGTATTATCGGTCTCGACAAGATAAAAATTGACGATCCTGTCGGTGCGATTTCCGTCCACGGTGTGTGTGGTTTCTTTGGCCTCATGGTTGTGCCTTTAAGTAACACAGCAGCGACCTTTGGTGCCCAGCTTCTGGGAGCGGCCGTTATTTTTGCCTGGGTATTCGGTGCAAGCTGCGTGGTTTGGTGGATATTGAAGAAAACCATGGGTATTCGCGTGACCGAAGAAGAAGAGATGTCGGGTATGGACTTACACGATTGCGGTATTGATGCGTATCCCGAATTTGTCAGCGTAAAATAGCCACGCGTATAAGACATCGTTAAACTCTGAAACGAAACCTTACATTTTTACAGTAGGGTTTCGTTTTTTTTTGATCCTATCGATATTGAGCATTCAGTCATTCTCTGTATACTAACGAAAGTGAGATTCGTTATCATTTATCATCATATTTAAGGACTGTTACGATGAAAAAACTGCTGATTGCCTCGGCTGTGACGGCTAGCCTGCTAGGAACAAGTACTGCGTTCGCGGCTGAAGAAGTGAATGTCTACTCGTATCGCCAACCGTTTTTGATTGAACCCATGTTTGATGCGTTTACTGAAGAGACTGGCATCAAGGTAAACGTTAAGTTTGCTAAAAAAGGCATGGCAGAAAAGGTTAAGCAGGAAGGCGAATATAGCCCAGCAGATGTCCTTCTTACGGTTGATATTTCACGCCTTAAAGAGCTGTTAAACCAAGATGTGGTGCAAGCGGTTCAAAGCGATGTGATTGATAGTAATGTGCCTGAACAGTTTCGTGATAGTGAAGATAAGTGGGTAGCGCTGACAACGCGTGCACGTGCGGTATATTCTTCTCGGGAGCGAGTTGGCGAGTTAGGTGACGATTTTGACTATCTTGACTTGGCAAAACCCGAATGGAAAGGCAAGATTTGTACCCGTTCAGGCAAACACCCTTATAATGTCTCTCTTGTGTCCGCTATCATTGAAAATCATGGTGAAGCGAAAGCCAAAGAATGGCTAGAAGGGGTTAAAGATAACCTCGCGCGTAAACCACAAGGTAACGATCGCGCGCAAGTAAAAGCGATTAAAGAAGGGCTCTGTGATGTGTCTCTAGGGAATAGCTATTACCTAGGTAAGATGCTAAACGATGAAGAGCAAACAGCGTGGGCGGAAGCGGTTTATCTAAATTATCCGGGCCAGAATACTCATGGGACACATGTCAATGTGAGTGGTATGGCGATGGCGAAGTACGCACCGAACCAAGAAAACGCGCTTAAACTTATGGAATTTTTAACGTCAGACAAAGCGCAGCATATGTATGCTGAGGTTAACTTCGAAGAGCCGGTGAAAGCGGGTGTCGAGAAGTCTGAGCTAGTGGCATCTTGGGGGGATTATAAGCACGACCCAATGCCGTTAGAGGCGATTGCTGATAACTATGCCCAATCAGTGAAGCTGTTGGATGAAGTTCAGTTCGACCTGTAAACCATCGCATAGGGGCGACGACCGCTCCTGTTGTCTTTCTCTGACGCCTTAATGTAGTAGGCCATGCGAGATAGATTACCCATTATAAAAACCAGCAGCTGGGGCCTAGCCCTGTTGCTGGTTTTGCCGATCTTAGCGATCTTTTACACCGCGGTTGGTGATACAGGTGATATTTTTCCTCACCTGTTCCAGACCGTGCTCCCTACCTATACCCTAAATACCAGTCTGTTAGTGGTTGGTGTGGTCGTGATTGCGATGATACTGGGTGTCCCGACAGCGTGGATGCTGGCGATGTATCAGGTACCTGGCAGCCGACAATTGCAATGGGCGATGGTCCTACCGCTGGCGATGCCCGGGTATATTATCGGTTATATCTATACGGACTGGTTTGATTATGCTGGGCCATTGCAGCGCGCTTTACGGTATGCCTTTGAATGGCAAAGCGTGACCGATTATTGGTTCCCCGATATGCGCACGCTAACGGGGGCTTGCTTTGTCTTAGCGCTGGTGCTGTACCCTTATATTTACTTATTAACACGCGCTGCTTTTATGGAGCAAAGTGTGACCTTGACCCATTCTGCCCGCCTGTTGGGTTGCTCGCCACTTCAGAGTTTTCGCCGAATTTCTTTGCCGCTAGCCCGGCCCGCCATTGCCGTTGGCGCGTCGCTGGTGGCGATGGAGGCGTTGGGCGACTTTGGTACAGTCAATTATTTTGCCGTTAGCACACTGACCACGGCGGTCTATGATACTTGGTTGAGTTATTCAAGCTTAACGGCAGCAGCTAAAATATCCTCGATAATGCTGATGGCGATTTTTCTTTTAATCAGTGCTGAGCGTTATGGACGACGTAAACAAGCTCAATTTAGTCCAAGCTCAAGCAGTGACGCAATCGAGAAAACGCCTTTGCGAGGCTGGCGTAAAGTAGGCGTAGTAGTCTGGTGCTGGAGCCTATTATCATTGGCTTTTATCTTACCGCTTTTACAGTTGGTGATGTACGCATGGCACTACTATGAAAAAAATGCCATCAGTGATTTCGCCGCGTTTAGCTATAACAGCTTTTATACCTCGACGTTGGCGGCTGTTATTGCGGTGGCTATTGCGTGGACAGTGAATGTCTATCGTCGCTTACGTGGTGATGGTATTAGTGTTGCACCAATGCGTCTGGCATCTATGGGCTATGCGGTACCCGGCACCGTGCTCGCTATCGGGGTAATGCTGGTGCTTACGCGCGGTGATCATGTCATTAATGATGTTGCCACCGCCTACGGATGGGGCCGGCCAGGGCTGGTACTGTCAGGGACCATGGTCGCCTTGCTGGCAGCATTTGTAGTGCGCTTTAGTGCCGTTGCCATTGGTAGTATCGAATCAAGCATGGCCAAAATCCCCCCTTCGCTCGATATGGCGGCGCGAACCATGGGCTGCACCACCACGGGGGTCATTCGCCGCGTGCACCTGCCTTTAATTCGTCGTGGTACGCTTATTGCGATGCTGCTGGTGTTTATTGAGTCGATGAAAGAGCTTAATGCGGCTATTTTACTGCGCCCATTTAACTTTGAAACACTGGCCACCTATGTGTACAACTTTACCTCTGATGAACACTTAGAGTACGCCGCATTACCGGCAATTTTACTGGTAGTGGTTGGATTAATTCCGCTTATCTTGATTAACCGGTCATTGGAGCAGAAATATCAATGAAGTGCGCCTTGTCGATTAAAAACCTGACCTGCAGCTATAATGGCACGCCTGTCTTAAAAGATTTATCGCTGCAAGTGGCACCTGGAGAGATTGTTTGCCTACTCGGCGCCAGTGGCTGCGGAAAAACCACCTTGTTAAAAGCAATGGCAGGTTTAATGCCGCTATCGGCAGGGACGCTATCGATTGGCTGTAAAGTCATGGATAATGAGCATCACTCTGTGCCACCTGAGCAGCGTAATATCGGTATGATCTTTCAAGATTATGCGCTTTTTCCGCACCTAACCGTTGCAGAGAATATCGGGTTTGGACTTTCACAGTTGGCCACTCAAGCGCGAGCGAGCAAAGTGGCTGACATGCTTAAATTGGTCCATTTAACTGACCTTGGGGATCGTTATCCGCATCAATTATCCGGTGGTCAACAGCAACGGGTAGCGATTGCCCGTGCGCTTGCCTATGAACCCGATCTATTATTACTGGACGAGCCTTTTTCTAACATTGACACCCAGGTACGCCACGACTTGATTGAAGAGATCCGGCGTATTTTTAAATCACAGGGTGTGACAGCGATTTTGGTGACTCACAGTCGCGAAGAAGCCTTTGCCTTTGCCGATAAATTGGCCGTAATGAATCAAGGCCTTATAGAACAGTTCGGTGATACCACAGAGGTCTATTATCAGCCTGCAAGCCGCTTTGTGGCAGATTTTCTTGGTCAAGGGTCTTATGTTCCTGTAACCGTGTCTGAGCAAGAGCAAATGCAGACGCCACTTGGCCCTTGGCCGCGTCCTGTACATTGTCATCCCGGCCCGCATTGGTGGTTACTCCGGCCACAATTTTTAAGTATTCGGGCAGACGATCAGGGCGAGGGACAGGTCTTGTCACAGCAGTTTATGGGAGATAGCAGCCGCTACACCATTGATATTCATGGGCAGAAGTTGTCGGTTCACGCTCGAGAGCCGCTGTCGGTCGGAGAAAAAGTGCGTTTAAATATTCGTTCTCATGAGCCCGTCTTGTTCAATGATGGGCCGAGCTTTATCGATCCCTAACGCGCATGGATGACGCATTAAAAAGCCAACGTGACGTTGGCTTTCTATCGTGCCATGACGTTTAGCCATGCTGGCATAATACATCAATGTAATGCTGGGCCATGGCATTAAGCGCCGCTTTATCGGGTTGTTGGTGGGCTTGTAAAAATAGCACATAGCAGACCCCTGCTAGCATGCTGGCGAGCTCTCTGGATTGATGACGATCTGTCATTTCGCCTTTTTCGATGCCACGTTTAAATACGTTCTCGAACTGATCAACCGCATCTCGACTGCCTTTGACAAAACGTGGCCAAATATCCTCGCGAATCGACGTACTCCACTCAAACCAGACTTTCATCCACGCTTTATCGGCGAGTGCGGTATCAATTATCTGTGATGTGATACAGTTTAATGCGCCGCGCATCGATTGATCTTGCTCGGTACACTCATTAATCAACGCAATAAAGTGCTTTTCGGTTTGTGCAAGGATTTCTTCCACAAGATCTTCGCGCGTAGGAAAGTAGTTAAAGACGGTCGCGACGGAAACGTCCGCCATGTCTGCGATATCCGCGTGCCCAGCGCGGCCAATACCGCGTTTCGCAAAGACATCTAAACCACAAGTTAATAACTGCTCTTTACGTCTTTCCGGCGACAGTCGCGTCCTTGTTCTTTCATTTGATTGAGCCATCCTAAAACCTGCCAACTTATTTTTGGTTTGTACAAATTAATTATTGTTTGTGCTAACAATTTTCTTATTAGCGATATTGAGTTTATACCAGCTATTTATCGTCTGACAACGGGCGTAAAGCTGATCTAGGCCGTAAAACGGTAATTTTGTCTGCAAAAAAAGTCATTCATTATTAAAAAGACAGGCATGGATTATTTTTTCTTATCAATCAGCGTGATAGTTAACTAGTGTGCGGATGCAAATGGCTGACAACCGGCGTGACTGGGATCCGCAATCGATTTAGTGCTAGACTATGCCACCTTTGTTAGTGACCCTCGCGATCGTGGGGACAAACCATCGGGGCAGATATGAAACACACCGTTGAAGTGATGATTTCAGAACAGGACGTACAGGCGCGAGTAAAAGCCCTGGGCGCCGAGATCAATGAGCATTATAAAGACTCAAACGACCTTGTTTTGGTCGGGTTGCTGCGCGGCTCGTTCGTCTTTATGGCTGATTTATGTCGCGCGATTGACTTGCCACATTCGGTCGACTTTATGACCGCATCAAGCTATGGCAATAGCATGGAAAGCACGCGTGACGTGCGCATTCTTAAAGATTTGGATGACGACATCAAAGGAAAAGACATTCTTTTGGTTGAAGATATCATTGATACTGGCAACACGCTCAGTAAAGTCTGCGAAATCTTATCGCTGCGTGAGCCAAACTCGGTACGTATTTGTACCCTGCTCGATAAACCCGAGCGCCGCGAAGTGAATGTGACAGTCGATTGGCTTGGCTTTACCATCCCGGATGAATTTGTTGTCGGGGTTGGGATTGATTACGCTCAGAAATATCGCCATTTGCCGTATATCGGTAAAGTGATTCCATTGGATTAATCTCCGCAGCGACGCGTAACGCCTGTCATCACAGAGTGGCCGGTGGTTATTACGATAAATGAAAAAACCGAGCGCTTGCTCGGTTTTTTTGTAGGCACTTTTTGTAGCGACTTTTGTAGGAAACATAGCGGGTTCGGTGGGTTAGCACGTCCCCTCATGCTCTGGCGCACGCTGATAATGCGAAGCCGATAGCCCCAGTATTTCTTGTAGGCAAGATGCGACGGCGACCGATGACCAAGTTCCAGTGAGCACCCCCACAAACAGCGTTAGGGCAAAGCCATACAGCGCATCGCCACCCAGTATCAACAAGCATCCGATGGTAAACAGCGTCGTCCCGGCAGTGATCAAGGTACGCGAGAAGGTCTCGCAGACCGCAATATTGGTGCTGATATAAACACATTGGTTCGGTTTGGCTCTTAGGACATCGCGCAGCCGGTCGCCGATCACAATCGAGTCATTGAGCGAGTAACCGATTACAGCTAGCAACCCGGCAATCACATTGAGATCCATGGGCACGGCGAGAATGGCGAGTAGCCCCAAGGTGAGGGTGACATCGTGTACAAGCGCGCCTATGGCTGCTAGGGCGAGTCGCCACTCAAAGCGAATCGCCAAATAAAGCACGATCGCCAACGAGGCAACTAGCAGGGCTAAGCCACCTTGCTCAAACAGGACCTGACCGACCTGAGGGCCGACCACGTCCGCTTGAATCAAACTCACTGGCATCGATAACGCAGTACTGATTTGTACCATCACCCGTTGAGGATCTTGCCATTGGGAGGTGTGGGGCAACACTAACTGCCACTGTCCCTGCGTGGTACTTGCCTTGAGCGTGGCCAGATCGCCAAACTGACTGTGCAGGGCTGGGATCAGCGTATCACTGCCAGCCAAGCTTGGTAGCGCGAAGTCAATCACGATACCGCCGGTAAAGTCGATGCCTAGGTTCAGGCCATAATAAGTAATCGCCCAGATGCTCATGGTCATTAGCAGCGCGGAGAGAGCGAAGCTGGTATAGCGGACTTGGGTTAAGTTCATGGTATTCATTCCTTAAATGGTCACCGCGCGGCGGCGATCACGCCCCCAAATCGGATTGATGATGGCTCGGGTGCCAACAATGCCGGTTATCATGCTGGCGCACAGCCCCAGAATCAGAGTGGTAGCAAACCCTTGTAAGGGGCCAGAGCCGACGGCGTACAAACAGGCCGCAGAAATCAAGGTGGTGATATTGGCGTCAAAAATTGTGCTAAACGCCGCGCGATAACCGGTATCAATGGCATTGGCTAGGCTTGCGCCCGCTCGCAAGCGATCGCGAATACGCTCAAAGATAAGCACATTGGTATCGACCGCCATGCCTACCGTGAGTACAAGGCCCGCGATGCCTGGCAACGTCAGCACAGCACCGGGCAGTAGCGCGAGAAGGCCGACTTGCATCATGAGGTTGGCAGTAAGCGACACAATCGCCACCCAGCCAAAACGGCGATACCAAAGCACCATAAAGATAGCCATGCCGATCATGCCGACAGCCAGTGCGGAAAAGCCTGCTTTAATATTCTCAGCACCTAAGGTGGGACCAATGGCGCGCTCTTCGACGATTTTAATGGGGGCGGTTAATGCGCCGGCACGCAATAGCATCGAGAGGTTACGCGCTTCTTCTGGGCTCGATAGCCCCGTGATCCGAAAGCGATCACTGAGCGCACTTTGGATGGTCGCTACGTTGATCACGCGCTCGTGAGCCACCAGATCGCCCTGCGCATTAGCTTGGTACTCGCGATAAACGGTCGCCATTGGATCGCCCAAGTGCCGACGAGTAAACGCAAGCATGGTCTCGCCACCTTGTTTATCCAGGCGAATGTCGACTTGAGGACGCCGCATCTCATCGACACTGGTGCGCGCATCAATAATATGTTCACCGCCTAAAATGGCATGGCGTGCGAGCGGGACGGCATTGTGCTGCGCATCGTAGAGTGGTTTGGGGCTGGTAGGATCGAGGGCATAGAATGCGAGTGAGGCGGTGGCACCAATCACGCTTTTGGCTTGCTTAGGATCATGCACGCCAGGTAGTTCGATACGAATATAGTCTTTGCCTTGACGCTGCACACTGGCTTCGGCCACGCCTAACGCGTCGATACGCTTGCGCAGAATATCGATATTCTGACGTACGGCTTGATGACGCATGGCCTCACGCTCGGTATCTGTCATTTGCCAGCGATGGGTGGCACTGGTAAAGCGCCATTGAGGATAATGCTCAGTAAACCAACCGCTCACTTTGGTACGATCAGCGGCATTTAACATTGGCAATTGCACCGTGGTTTTATCCTGCTGGTTGAGGCTCGCGGTCGGCGGCAAGCGCTGACTGTCTAACCAAAGATTGAGGCTTTGGAGCAAGGCGTCTGCTTGATGGGTCAGTGCTTGGTCGGTGTCGACCCACAGTAATAATTGGACGCCACCGCGCAGATCTAGCCCTAGCTTAACCGGCTCGGCGCCGAGGCGTGATAGCCACGCGGGCGCTGCGGATAAATAATCGAGAGTGATCTCCGCATCGGCACCTAGGGCGCCTTTTAATTGCTGTTGTACGTTCTGTTGCTGGCTAATATCGGGCGTGATTAAGGTGACATTCCCTTGCGAGTCATAACGTACCTCACTGACGGCCTCTGGATGGGCGTTTAGCCAGCCTTGCAGCGCGTGGTGAGAGTGATGAGACACGCTCACTACAGGATGATCGCCAAAAAAGCTCGGTAATGCCTGCATGGTGAGTACGATTAGCATCAGCACCAATACAGCATAGTGCCACAACGCATACCGATTAACGGGAGTTGCTTTATTCATTTTTTATCCTTGGCTGTGCATCGTGCACAGCAAACCTCACATCGAGTGTGAACTCGATGTCGCTACTGGGGGATTAAGGCGCACAGGCCTTCAGGAAAGCGAACGATTAACGCGAATGAATAAAGCGATATTGCAGATTGTGTTCTCGCCAGCCTCCGAGGCGGGGGAACGAAAATGCAAGATATTGGCGGGAGAGATACACCCCAAGCACGCACAAAAAGGCGATGAGGTGCCAAGCAAGGCTAACGTGCGTGGGAGGAAAAAGGGTGGCTAAATGTGGCGGTTGGGGATCGTCATCCAATAAAGGGGCTGGCAGTGCAACGCTGGCTCTTGCGGTCGACAGTAGGGCCGGTGTGTGTTGTAGCGTATGAATTTGCTGATTTGGCTGCCACGGTGAAACATGAGATTTCGCCACGGCATTAGCGATCACCGCAAACAGCATCAGGCTCGCCATCAGCCACAAGAGTAGCGGAGAGCGATGCGTAGCGTGGGATGAAGGTGTGATCGGAGTCATGGTCGTGTTGTACGACGATTCATCACCGCGCACAAGCATTATAGCGTCAGCATTGTGTTAATTTTCATAGAGAGGATGTGTGGCCGCGCCGGGGACCAAATGGCTCATCGCCGCTTGATAGTGTATCTCTAACGATTCACGGCTGTTCGCTGTCATACCGAGATCGCGTAAGATCCCGTCAGTAGTGTCGTAAAACCAGCCATGGATATTGACATCTTGGCCTCGTTCCCAGGCGGCGCGTAAAATGGTGGAGTTGCCTAAATGATAAACCTGCTCAGCGACATTGATTTCACATAAACGATTACCACGCGCTTGGGGCGGCAATTGGCTCAGATAGCTTTTATGCTTAAGGTAAAGGTCGCGAATATGTAATAGCCAATTATTGATAAGACCCAGCTCGGGATTTTCAATCGCGGCATGCACCCCGCCACATCCGTAATGACCACAGACAATAATATGCTTGATTTGCAGCACATCAACGGCATATTGCACGACCGACAAGCAGTTTAAATCCGTGTGGATCACTTGGTTGGCGACATTGCGATGCACAAACAGCTCGCCAGAGTCTAATCCTGTTAGTCGCTCAGCAGGCACACGGCTATCGGCACAACCAATCCACAAATATTCCGGATGCTGCTCTTTCGCTAGGTCGGCAAAAAACTGGGGATCCGTATCACGAATGTCTTTTGACCAGGCTTTATTGTTGGCAAATAACGCTTTTATCTGGGCCATGCTCACTCAGTCTGTTGGCAAAGTTATCAATCGTCACTATACCGCACTCTTGAGGGGTGAAATATACTGAGATCAATATTCACATTT
The DNA here is from genome assembly GCF_001996185.1 of Salinivibrio costicola subsp. alcaliphilus. Taxonomy (NCBI): domain Bacteria; kingdom Pseudomonadati; phylum Pseudomonadota; class Gammaproteobacteria; order Vibrionales; family Vibrionaceae; genus Salinivibrio; species Salinivibrio costicola. The sequence goes on along the minus strand of NZ_MUFR01000007.1, from coordinate 17,161 downwards.
TTTTACATCGGTCGCGTCCAGCGGATCACGCTGTGACGCTTTCAACCACTGCTCGGATAGGTTAATACGAGAAAATTCGTATACTGTTCGCTCTATCATAATCTTAACGGCAGTCGAGGTAGTGCGTGTTTGATAAAGGACGATTTGCGCAGTTGTCATTAAAGGGGGATTTATTCGGCGGGGTGACCACCGCGATTATCTCATTACCACTGGCGCTCGCCTTTGGTGTTGCCTCCGGTGCTGGCGCTGAGGCCGGGTTATGGGGAGCGATTTTGGTGGGGCTGTTCGCGTCGCTATTTGGTGGCTCTTCGACGCTGATATCAGAGCCCACGGGGCCGATGACAGTCATTATGACCGCGGTACTCACCGCCATGATGTCGCGTTATCCCGAAGGTGGCCTTGCCATGGGCTTTACTGTGGTGATGATGGCGGGCGCGTTTCAAGTGCTGATTGGCAGTTTGCGGCTGGGCAAATACGTAACCTTGATGCCGTATAGCGTGGTGTCCGGTTTTATGTCGGGGATTGGCGTGATCTTGATTTTGCTCCAACTCGCGCCATTATTAGGGCAAGCGGCACCGTCCGGCGGCGTCTTAGGCACCCTGACAGCGATACCGGATTTAGTGATCAATGCCGATATTAAAGAAGTTTTTCTTGGTGCGCTCACCTTGGGTATTTTGTTTTACTTTCCGGCCAAATATCGTCGTTTTATCCCGGCTCAACTTGTCGCCTTAGTCAGTATTACCTTGGTGTCGGTACTGCTTTTTGATGCCGAGAGCATCCGCCGTATTGGTGAGATCCCGACCGGTTTACCCTCGCTGGTAGTGCCTCATATCACCGCCGAGCATTTTACCACCATGGTCATTGATGCTTTGGTGCTGGGGACGTTAGGATGCATAGACACCTTACTGACCGCAGTGATTGCCGACTCGCTGACTCGCCAAGAACATAATTCCGACCGTGAATTGCGCGGCCAGGGCGTCGCCAATATGATTGCAGGCCTGTTTGGCGCACTGCCGGGGGCCGGTGCTACCATGGGCACTGTGGTCAATGTGCAAGTCGGGGCGCGTTCACCGTTATCGGGGATATTCCGTGCCGCTATTTTAGCCGCAGTCGTGTTAGTGGCGGGGGCATTAACGGCGCCGATCCCAATGGCTGTGCTAGCCGGTATTGCGCTTTATGTCGGTTTTAATATTCTCGATTGGAGCTTTCTACATCGCGCGCACAAAATCAGCTTGCAGCAAACCGGTATCATGTACGGTGTGATGGCGTTGACTGTATTTGTTGATCTGATTGTCGCGGTGGGCCTGGGTGTCTTTATTGCTAACTTACTGGTGATCGAGCGATTAAGTCGCGAGCAGGCAAAACAGGTACGGGCCATCAGTGATGCGGAAGACGATGAAGTGCCGTTAAATGATGAAGAGCGTGCGCTTTTAGATGCCAGTAATGGCCACGTACTCTTTTTCTACTTGTCTGGCCCGATGATTTTCAGTGTCTCAAAGGCCATTGCCCGTCAGCACGCTCATATCAGTGAGTTTCGGGTGATGATCCTCGACTTAAGTGATGTGCCTATGCTGGACATGACGGTAGGGCTGGCATTGGAAAACGCAATCAAAGATGCGCGTGAAGCGAATTGCACGGTATTTTTACTTTGCCCGCATGATGAAACGCGAGAGCAACTTCAGCGCCTGCATATTGGCGATTGGGTGCGTGACGCGCACATCTTCGCTTCGCGTAAGCCTGCACTCGAAGCGGCCAATCGATTAGTCGAAGTCATGCCTGCGTAAGCGTATTGACTGCCAAAGCGTATTTATTCTCAACGCGCATTTATTTCCAAAAGGCAAAGTCGCGATAGCATGGATCGTGGTTAATCGCCGCCCTCGGTGCGATTAACCCTTTTTTTGTGGCGGTGTTTCTCAGACCAATACCGGTTACCATAGCAACATTGATGCGTCAGACAGCATGATGCTGATTTTATCTTAACGGGAGCTTATGAAAGCAATTGAAATCAAGGATCTCGTCAAAACGTACGGGTCCAATGTGAAGGCATTGAAAGGCGTATCGCTCTCGGTCGAGGAGGGCGATTTTTATGCGCTACTCGGGCCAAATGGCGCGGGGAAATCCACGACTATTGGCATACTGAGTTCGCTGGTCAATAAAACCCAAGGGCAGGTCAGTATTTTTGGCTATGACTTAGACACCCAAAAGGTGGAGGCGAAAAAGCAAATTGGTCTGGTGCCACAAGAGTTCAACTTTAATCAGTTTGAGAAAGTGCAGCAGATTGTGGTGAACCAAGCTGGCTACTATGGGGTGCCGCGAGCGCAAGCCAAAGAGCGTGCGAAGAAATATCTCTCACAACTGGATTTGTGGGACAAGCGCCATGAGCCCGCGCGTAATTTATCGGGTGGAATGAAACGGCGGTTGATGATAGCCCGTGCCTTGATGCACGAGCCGCGTTTGCTGATCCTGGACGAGCCAACCGCAGGCGTCGATATTGAGCTGCGCCGTTCTATGTGGGACTTTTTAAGCCAGATTAATCGTCAAGGGATCACTATTATTCTCACCACCCATTATCTGGAAGAAGCCGAAACCCTGTGCCGTAATATTGGCATTATCAATCGGGGGCAGCTGGTCGAAGATACCTCGATGAAGGCGCTGTTATCGAAGTTAGATGCTGAGACCTTTATTCTCGACCTCCAACCTGGGCATCAGCTCAATGCGCTTGAGGGCGTGAACTGGCAGACCACTGACACCAATACCTTGGAGGTGGAGGTCAGCAAGTCAATGGGATTAACCCCGGTCTTTGAGCAGTTGTCACAACAGGGAGTGCAAGTATTATCCATGCGTAATAAGGCCAACCGTTTAGAAGAGTTGTTTGTCACCTTAATTCAGAAAAATGGGGAGGAGCACGCATGAATGCCTTGTATTGGATTGCATTTCGTACCCTCATTTATAAAGAAGTGGCGCGTTTTACTCGGATCTGGGTGCAAACCTTGGTCCCGCCCGCGATTACCATGAGCTTGTACTTTGTCATTTTCGGTAATTTGATTGGGTCGCGTATCGGCCAGATGGAAGGTTTCAGTTACATGGAGTATATCGTTCCTGGCTTAATCATGATGTCAGTGATCACTAACTCCTACTCCAATGTGGCGTCTTCTTTTTTTAGTGCCAAGTTTCAGCATAATATCGAGGAGCTGTTAGTCGCGCCTATCCCTAACTATGTGATTATTGCCGGTTATATTGGCGGAGGCATGTGCCGTGGCTTAGCGGTGGGGGCTTTAGTGACGATGACGTCCTTGTTCTTCGTGGATTTGCAAATCGCGCATCCATTTATCGTGGTCACCACGGTGACGCTGACCTCTGCCGTGTTTGCGTTAGGAGGCCTGATTAACGCCATTTTTGCCAAAACGTTTGACGATATCAGCCTGATCCCGACCTTTATACTGACCCCGCTAACGTATCTCGGTGGCGTGTTTTATTCGCTGTCGCTGTTGCCTGAGTTTTGGCAAGGGGTGTCTAAGCTGAACCCTATCGTGTATATGGTTAACGCGTTTCGCTATGGCTTTTTAGGGGTATCCGATGTGGGGATCATGACATCATTTGGGGTGCTGTTACTGTTTATTATCGGCTTATACGCGCTGGCTTGGCGCTTGATTTCTAAAGGCACCGGCTTGCGTAGCTAAATACCACACCGCCCCAGTCAGTATGGCTGGGGCGTTTTTTTGCTCGCTGTTTGGTATACAAACGCGTATCGAGTGGACAAGGTGTCAATTAAATAAACCTTTAAGCCAACCGACGGGATCCGGCTGGCGACATCGCTTGGCAAACTGGCCATTTATGTCCCATACGGGGAGCGACGTCTCACCGCGACAATTTAGCGCGTATTGGCTACCTTGTTGGCTGACCGCCACGGTGGTGATGTCGGCAGGCCAAGGGAGTGCCAAGGGTGTCGCGCCTCGACGGTTTAAATAATCATCATAAACACGTAAAGCACCAGAGGCCCCGGTGAGCCCTGTCGATTGATTATCATCGCGGCCCAACCACACCGTGGTGACTTCTTTGTCGTCGATACCGACGAACCAGCTATCACGGTTATCATCTGTTGTCCCCGTTTTGCCTGCGAGTGCTGCATGGCGATGACGTTGCTGTAAGAAACGCCCAGTTCCCTGTTTCACCACTTGCTTCATCGCATACAAGGTCAGCCAACCGGCTTGCTCAGGCACAACACGTTCCGCTTTGGGCCAGTTTTGATACAAACCTTGACCTTCTTTGGTAGTAACGGCCCTCAGAGCCGTTAATGGGGCCCTTTGCCCTGCATTGCCCAGTGTTTGGTAGACTTGAGTGACCTCAAATGGGCTCATGCTAAATGCCCCCAGAAGCAGAGAGGGAACGCGTGGAATGGTGTCAGTTTTTGCCCCCAATTGACCAAAGGTGTTAACCACATTTTCTAACCCCAGTTGCATGCCGAGGTTGACCGTTGGCACGTTATAGGATTTTGCCAAGGCGGTCAGTAACGACACGGTGCCGCGGTATTGGCGATCATAGTTGCGAGGTTGCCAACTGCTCCCTTGACTGCCTTCTAAACGAATGGGCTTATCGTCAATATTACTGGTGAGCTGAAAGCGTTCAGGCTGATTTAATGCAGTCAAATAAACCGCAGGTTTGGCGAGTGAACCGATAGCGCGTTTCGCATTTAAGGCACGGTTAAAGCCTGCAAAGCCCGGGCGAGCGCCACCCACCATGGCACGGACCTCGCCACTTCGTCTGTCTGCGATCACGGCGGCGGCTTCTAGTTGATTTCCTGCGCGATGTTTAAGCGCCTTCACCTTTTCGGTCACCGCCCGCTCAATCGCTTGCTGTGACACAGGATCAAGGGTGGTGAAAATACGTAACCCAGCGCCAGCGGCATATTTATCACCGACTTTATGACGGATTTCTTCTTTGAGTTGATCAAAGTAAGCCGGTTGAGGACGCGATAGGGTAGGCGTTTTTTGAATATCAAGCGGACGGCTGGCTGCCGCTTGGTAATCGGCGCTTGACAGTCGATTTTGCTCTAGCATCAGTCGTAGCACCAGATCGCGACGACTTTTCGCGCGTTCAGGGTGGCGGAACGGGTTGTAGTAGGAAGGCCCTTTTACCATCCCCACGAGCAGCGCCAGTTGGTCTACCCGTAACTCGCTAATCGGACGTCCAAAATAGAGTCGCGCGCCTAACGGAAAACCATGTACGGGTTCGCCGCGATTTTGTCCCAGATAGACTTCGTTAAAGTAGGCTTCTAACAGTTTATCCTTGCTGTAGCGAAAATCGAGGATCAATGCCATGTAGGCTTCTTGCGCTTTTCGCCACAAGGTGCGATCGCGGGTGAGAAAGAGGTTTTTAGCCAGCTGTTGCGTTAAGGTAGAGCCGCCTTGTACGGTACGACCGGCGCGAATATTAGCCACGAATGCGCGTAAGATCCCCGAGGGTGAAACGCCTTCATGGTGATAAAAATCTCGATCTTCTGTGGTGAGTAACGCCTCGACTAAAAACTCTGGGAAACGCTCTCGGGGTAAAAATAGGCGTTGCTCATTGATGCCAGACTCCATCATGCCCAGTAATTTCGGCTCGATGCGTAAAAGCCCTAGCGATTGGTTGGCGCTAACGTCAGTAATCTGGTTGACTTGATTATCGCCAAAGCTCAGCATCGCATGTCGTGCGGGCGCCGGGCCATCTTCAAAATCAAACGGACGACGAATGATTTCAAGCCGTGTTTGTGAGGCCGAATACTCACCAGGGCGCTTCGGCGTGCGTACTTTTTGGTAATTCAGCGCATCCAATTGCTGACGTAGTTGAAGGAGTGATACATCGCTACCTGGTGAGAGGTTAATCACCCGGCCATACACCACGCCCGGAAGCTGCCAAATTTGGCCGCTACTAAAACGGTCTTGTATCTTACCATCCAGATAAATACCGAGCATGACAACGGCGGCGATTCCCACCAGGCTGCACTTCAATCCGAGGCTTAACAAGCGTTTGTTCCAGCTCGGTTTGGCGGCGGCTTTGTTCGGCTGACGCTTCGGTGATGAACGTTTTTTATTGCTCGCGTGTGAACGTGTTTTTTTATCGGCCATACAATCGATTAACTCTGGTTAAAACGGCGTTTGGTTTGACGCGTTGGCGCATGGTTAGCCGGATCATCCGGCCAAAGGTGCTTAGGGTAGCGCCCTTTCATTTCCTTTTGCACCTCTTTATAACTCCCTTGCCAAAAGCCGGCGAGATCTTGGGTAATTTGTAATGGACGTCCGGCGGGTGAGAGCAGCTCAACTTGCACGGCAACGTGGCCGTTGGCGAGCATTGGAGTTTGTGCCTGTCCATACATTTCTTGCATTTTCACGGCCAGTACCGGTGCACTGTCCGGGGTATAACGCAGTGGATAACGCGACCCGGTTGGCACTGTTATATGTGTGGGCAGTGCCGCATTTAATTGCTTGGTCACCGCAAAGCCGAACCAGGCTTCCAACACGGGTTTGAGATCCAATTGCTGGAGCGCTTGCCAGCGTGACATGTCATGAATAAAAGGGGCCAGCCAGGTATCGAGCGAAGCGAGTAAGTCTGTATCGCTGAGTGACGGCAGCGCAATATCCAATCCCCATGCTTGGGCGCAGCGTGCACGCGTTAGCAAGGACTGGCTGGGGCTCTGCCAATTCAATGCATCAATGCCTTTTTGGCGAACGGCATCCAATAGCCCTTGTGTTTGCTGCTCGGCACTCAGCGTGTCGAGCGGTTCGCAAGCGAGGACTAATTCGCCCAAACATTGCTGATTTTCTGCTTTCAGCGTGCCACGTTTATCATCCCATGCGACCACATCGCGATGGCTAAATAAATCGGGACGCGCATCTTGAAGCGCAGTCAGTGAGAGAGCAATCGCACTATAGGCCCGACTGTCCCCCTGATCACCGGCCATTACATCACAGATGACGATGGCGTCGGCGCGGCTGAGTGGGTCTTGGCTGTCCAAGATGACGCCGTGGCCATTGGCCATCATAAAGCGGCCCGATTTTCCGCGTGCCAGTGCGACTCTATCTGGCCAAATGTTAGCGGCCAGTAGCGGCAGTAGGGTATCATCGAACTGAGGTTGCAAGGCAATGCCAACACTACGGGCTAGTGACTGTGCGCGGTGCTGATAGTCTTTGTAGGACATCGCTACGCGCAATTGGTCGATAAGTGCCAGTGAGGCCCCCGAGGTCATGGGTTTTTCGGCCCACGCCGCCAGCCAGCACGCGGTGGATAGCGTCGAGGTATCGGCTTTTTCAACGCGTGCCAACATGGCGGCAGTACGAGGGCTGGCTGCCAAGTGGCTTGCGTGTTGCCCCAAGGTGGTTAATCCGTGGCGTGCATCAATCAGCCCTAATTGTGTCAGTCTTAGACAGGCGGCTTGCCAATGTTTGGTGGGCGGTACGTCAAGCCAATGTAAATCTTTGACGTCGCAGCCCCACTGGATCACATTGAGGGCAAGATCGGTTAAATCTTCACGCAAAATAGGTGCAGTCGGTGCAACTGGTAAGCGCTGAAATTGCTCTTCACTATAAAGCCGTAAGCAGTGTCCATGTGCGAGGCGACCTGCGCGGCCCGCTCGTTGGATCGCAGCACTGCGCGTGACTTGTCTTGTCACCAGCTTATCAAGGCCCGTTTGCGCTTGATGCATGATCATGCGCTCAAGCCCCGCATCAATCACCAGCTGGATCCCTTCAATGGTTAAGCTGGTCTCAGCAATGTTGGTGGTGAGTACTAACTTGCGCATGCCAGCCGGTGCGGGATAAATAGCCGCTTGCTGGGCTGAAATATCAAGGCTGCCGTGGAGTAAGTGGAGATCCATGTCATTAGCAAGGCGCCCTTTAATGGCCTCATGAACCTGTCGAATTGCGCTCATACCGGGAAGAAAAAGCAGTGCCGAGCCGCTGTGCTGAGCCATAAAATCCAAGCTCGCACTGGCAACAGCACTTGCCCACGGTGTGTGCCGTGAAAGCGGGTGATACTGATAATGAATCGGGAAACTGCGCCCCTCAGTGGCGAGTGTGAGTGCGTTGGGCAAATACTGACATAAGGCTTGATTATCTAAGGTGGCGGACATGACGACCAAGCGCAGATCGTCACGTAATCCTGCTTGGCAATCTAAGCTTAATGCGAGGGCAAGATCAGCATGTAAACTGCGTTCGTGAAACTCGTCGAATAAAATCAGGTTCACACCGTCGAGCATGGGGTCAGTTTGCAGTAAGCGGGTCATCACCCCCTCGGTCACGACTTCTAATCGTGTGTTAGCACTGACTTTTGTCTCGCCACGCATTCTTAACCCGACCGTTTGGCCGATAGGCTCATTCAAATGATGGGCGAGGAAGCGGGCAATATTGCGCGCCGCAAGCCGACGCGGCTCCAGCAACACGATTTTTCCCTCTCGCGTTGTCTGCTCAAGCAGCGCGAGTGGCAAGCGTGTTGACTTCCCGGCCCCCGGTGGCGCGGAGACGATGATCTGTGGATGCGTTGATAGCCCGGCGATAAGGTCAGGAATCACGGTATCAATCGGAAGCTGAGACAAGAATTTGCCCTTTGTGTCAGAATCAAAGCCGCTATTTTAACGGACTGAGTGTAAAAGGAGAGCCCATGCGACTATTTTTCGCATTAGGTTTGGACGAGAAAACCAATCAAGCCGCTCGGGAGCAACTTGTTCGCTACAACCATCATCTTTGTGGTGAGGCGCGCGCGGTGCCCGATCAGAACTTACATCTCACCTTGGCGTTTTTGGGTGAGGTCCCTGATACTAAGCTCCCTGCGCTCCAAACCGCGGCAAGTAACCTGGCTCTGCCTGCGTTTTCTCTCACTACCTCAGGTGTTGAAGTATGGGAGCAGCCGAAAATTGCGTGTGTGACGTTCAACCAACCCCCGCCGGAATTGTTTGATCTAGCCCATCACTTACAAACCTTACCTGTTTGGCACGCTAAAGCGGACAGTCATGCGTTTACTCCGCATATTACCTTGCGTCGTGGCGTTAAGCATCAACAAGCCTTACACCTGCCACCTTTGCCAACACAGACATTTGCCTGTCAACGCTTTGGCTTATATGCTTCGTCTTCCTCCGCGTCGGATGAATCGATACCGCGAGACAATGAGGGGCGGGCGTTATACCAATGCCTGCATCAATTCAGCCTTTGTTAATCATCAGCAGGAACGGCAGATGCAGTTTTCCCCACCACTAGCGTCGGCAACCTTAGTACGTCGTTATAAACGGTTTTTGACCGATGTGACCTTAGACAATGGCGAGCGCCTGACTATCCATTGTGCCAATACTGGCGCAATGACCGGGTGTGCAACGCCCGGAGATACTGTGTGGTACTCGACGTCAAATAATCCGAAGCGTAAGTATCCACACAGTTGGGAGCTCAATCATACTCAGCAGGGAGATTGGATTTGCGTGAACACCACGCGTGCCAATACCTTGGCCGTTGAAGCGGTGCAAGCTGACCGTATCCCTGAACTAGCCGGTTATGCACAATTACAGACAGAAGTACGCTATGGCAGCGAAAATAGCCGTATTGATTTGCTGTTACGTGACGATGACAAACCCGACTGCTATATAGAAGTGAAGAGTGTCACTTTATTAGAGGGTGATGGTTGGGGCGCATTCCCTGATGCTGTATCGACGCGAGGACAAAAACACCTCCGTGAGCTGATTGCGATGGTCGAACAAGGACACCGCGCGGTTTTATTGTTTGTTGTTTTGCACTCGGGGATTGAAAAAGTCACAGGAGCCCCCCATATCGACCCGGATTATAACCAGCTGCTCAATTATGCGCTGGCCTCGGGGGTTGAAGTCATTTGCTATCAAGCTCAGGTGTCAGCGAGTGAGCTAAATCTGGTTAATTCCGTACCTTTTGTTGCTCACACAACAAAAGTGTAAGCATGTTCACATTGGGCGTTGCGGGGCGTAAATCAAAGATTGCCACCCTAAAGGCTTTCTGCTATAGATAGCGCCCTCATTTGACAGACACGTGTCATGTCAAGTTTTTTTAGGAGAAGCTGAATGCCAGAAAGCAAAGAAAAGAAATCGCTGGGCATCCTGGCCTTAGCTGGATTAGAGCCATACCAGGAGAAACCTGGAGAGGAATATATGGGCGAGCCACAGCTCGAGCATTTCCGTAAAATCCTCAATGCATGGCGTAATCAGCTCAGGGAAGAAGTCGACCGCACCATGAATCATATGAAAGATGAGGCGGCAAATTTCCCCGATCCTGTCGATCGTGCAGCGCAGGAAGAGGAATTTAACCTAGAGTTACGTAACCGAGATCGTGAGCGTAAGCTGATCAAGAAAATTGATAAGACACTCCAGCGTATCGAAGACGATGATTTTGGCTTTTGCGACTCATGTGGCATCGAGATTGGCGTTCGTCGCTTAGAAGCGCGTCCAACCGCCGAGCTATGTATTGATTGTAAAACACTCGCTGAGCTGAAAGAAAAGCAAATGGCGGGATAATCATCACTGAGGGAGTCGCGCGCAAAAATATCGCGGGCGGCTATCATCCCACAAAATAGTAATCACCCCATAAAATAAAAGGGAGCTTCGGCTCCCTTTTTGTGTTTGTAGACGCTTGTGTTCATGCAAGATCCCCGTACAATTTGCGCTATTCATTATCCGCCCATGGCGCTGAGACCCGAGTTCATTCGTTTATCATGACATCGCACGCTGCTTATATCGGTCGTTTTGCGCCGTCGCCATCAGGACCTTTACACTTTGGCTCATTGGTGGCTGCGCTGGGCTCTTATTTAGATGCTCGTGCCCATCATGGCCGATGGCTGGTACGGATTGAAGATATCGATCCGCCACGAGAAAAGCCGGGCGCGGCCAGTGAGATTCTGCGCACGCTTGAGGCGTACGGCCTATATTGGGATGGTGCGGTTCGTTATCAAAGCCAGCATCTAGGTGACTATCAGGCGCAAATTGATGCTTGGCTCGCGTCAGGGCGCGCGTATTATTGCACGTGTACACGGCGTCAAATTAAACAGGCAGGTGGCGTCTATCCAGGTTGGTGCCGAGATAAAAACAAAGCGGCTGAACACGCTGCGGTGAGGCTAAAAAGTCCGGTTGAAGTGTTAGCGTTTAACGATCGACTGCATGGTTCGTTGCCTCTTGATCAGCAATTGGCTAACGAAGACTTTATTATTAAGCGCCGGGATGGGCTCTATGCGTATAATCTTGCCGTCGTGTTAGACGATATTGACCAAGGGGTCACAGACATTGTCCGAGGAGCGGATTTAATTGTTCCAACGGGACGCCATATTGGATTATATCGTCTGTTAGGCGCGCGACTGCCGCACTACCTGCACCTCCCGTTGGCATTAAATGCGGAGGGGCAAAAACTATCGAAACAAAATCGTGCGCCAGCTATTGATAATCAAGCCCCGCTGCCTGCGTTACGTGCAGCGATGCGGTTTCTTGGTTTACACGCAGTCGCAGAGGAAAAGGTGGCAACGCCTACTGAATTACTAAATCTTGCGGTCAATACGTGGTCGTTGACGCACTTACCCAAACAAACGGAAGTGACGACAGCATTCTAAAATGGCCCACCCTGATATATTATATGCCGCTGTTTCATGGCCCGAACAATCAAATATGAGGTGAGCTATCTTTAATCGAGTGACCAGCTTTTGCCGTAAGGTTCTGAATCGTGATGGTAAAACACGAGCAATTGAGGATCTTAAGTTGGAAGTTATCCCCCGCAAAGCACACGGCATTTCGCGCAAAGGTATCAGCGAAAATGCGCTGAAAGTGCTCTATCGCCTGCATAAAGCGGGCTATGAAGCGTACCTCGTTGGCGGAGGGGTGCGCGATCTGCTATTGGATCGCGAACCTAAAGACTTTGATATCGCCACCAATGCCACACCGGATGAGGTGCGAAAGTTATTCCGTAATTGTCGTCTGATTGGCCGCCGTTTTCGCCTTGCCCATATTTTGTTTGGACGAGATGTGATTGAAGTGGCAACTTTTCGAGGTCATCACGGCAAAAGCGAGCCAGACAAAAAAGACAAGCAAACAGCACGTTCTGAAGACGGTATGCTGCTGCGCGATAATGTCTACGGCACCATTGATGAAGATGCGCAGCGCCGCGACTTCACCATTAATGGACTGTATTACAACATTGCTGACTTCTCTATTCGTGATTATGCCGGTGGACTGGACGATCTAAACAATCGCATTGTTCGCCTGATCGGGGACCCAGAAACGCGCTATCGAGAAGATCCGGTACGTATGCTTCGAGCCGTGCGTTTTGCGGTGAAGCTGGACATGACCATTAATGATGCAACCGCGGCACCGATGGTTGAGTTGGCGCCCTTATTACAAGACATTCCCGCGGCACGTATGTTTGAAGAAAGCTTAAAGCTGCTGCAAGCGGGGCAGGGGCTTGCAACCTACCAAATGCTGCGTGAGTACAACTTATTTCAGCAGCTTTTCCCTGCGGTCGCGGCCCATTTTACTGAAGCGCAAACTAGTCAAACTGAACAAATGCTTGAGCAGGTGTTACGTTCAACGGATAAACGCGTTGCTAACGATCAGCGCATCAATCCCGCTTTCTTATTTGCGGCGATGCTTTGGTATCCCTTGGTGACACGTGCTGAAGAAATGGCGTTTGAAAGTGGTTTAAGTTACTACGATGCTTTTATGGTAGCGGCGAGTGATATTGTTGACGAACAAGTAAAAACCGTTGCCATCCCTCGCCGTTTTACCGCGATGGTGCGAGAAGTCTGGCAATTACAAATGCGCATGACCCGTCGTACGGGAGCGCGCGCATTCAAAACGTTGGAAGAGAAAAAATTCCGCGCGGCGTTTGATTTGCTAGAAATGCGCGGTGCGGTAGAAGGTGATGACACGGAAGCATTGTGTGCGTGGTGGCGAGACTTTCAACGCGCCGATCAGGGTGGGCGTCAAAAAATGGTGCGTGCGATCAATAAGGTTAGCAACACGCGCTCTCCTAAATCACGCCGTCGTAAAGGGCCGCCGCGTCGGCGCAAACCGCAGTCGAACTCAGACGCATGAACCGAGTGTATATAGCGATTGGCAGCAACCTAGGTGAGCCGATAAAAAAAGCACAACAGGCGATTGCGGCACTAAAAACACTGCCGCAAAGTTCTTGGGTGGCCGTGTCTTCTCTTTATACCAGTCGGCCAATGGGGCCAGCGGATCAGCCTGATTATGTCAATGCAGTGGCTGCGCTGGACACCTACCTTGACCCTCTGACACTATTGGATGCCACGCAAGCGATTGAGCTTGATTATGGCAGGGAACGCAAAGCAGAACGTTGGGGCCCAAGAACCTTAGATCTCGACATTTTGCTTTATGGTGACCGTGTTATCGAGCATCCACGACTGACGGTGCCACATTACGGCATGAAAGTACGTGAGTTCGTGCTTTATCCACTTGCCGACATCGCCCCCGACTTGTGCTTGCCGGATGGCAGTACGCTCGCCGCGTGCCTGACGCGCGTGGATCGTAACGGTTTAACCCGTATCTGCGATCACGCTTAATCGGTGGGCCCCAGTTTCAGGCTTTGGGAGACACAATGAAAAAAATCACAATTACTGATCTGATCACATGGAAGCAACAAGGACAAAAGTTTGCATCCCTTACCGCCTATGATGCGAGCTTTGCTCAGCTGTTCGAGCAACAGGATGTCCCTGTTTTGCTGGTGGGCGACTCCTTAGGTATGGTGCTACAAGGGAAAAGCGATACCTTATCCGTATCCGTTGCCGATTTGGCCTATCATACGCGTTGCGTGCGTGCAGGCAGCCCGAATAGCTTGTTAATGGCCGATATGCCATTTATGAGCTGTACAACCCCCGAGCAGGCGTGTACGAATGCCGCTGAATTGATGAAAGCGGGCGCCAACATGGTCAAAATTGAGGGCGGTGCCTGGTTAGCACCAACCGTAAAAATGTTGACTGAACGTGCGGTGCCGGTTTGCGCGCACCTGGGCCTGACACCGCAATCGGTGAATATCTTCGGCGGCTTTCGCGTGCAAGGGCGTGACGATGAAAAAGCCGAACAGATGGTGGCCGACGCCGTTGCACTAGAGCAGGCAGGTGCACAAATCATCCTACTTGAGTGCGTGCCAGCGTCACTCGCCAAGCGGATTACCGACACCGTCTCGGTACCTGTCATCGGTATTGGAGCCGGCAGTGACACCGATGGTCAGATTTTGGTCATGCACGATATGCTTGGCGTATCGGCTAACTATATGCCCAAATTCTCGAAAAACTATTTGGCAGAAACAGGTGATGCCCGCGAAGCGGTGGCCAAGTACGTGCAAGAAGTGGCGAGCGGCGAATTTCCCGGTCCCGCCCACACGTTTAAATAGAGAGACCGAGTATGCAGATAATTTCTGAGGTTGCGCCACTGCGCGATCACGTCGGCCAGTGGCAAAAAGCGGCCAAGCGTATTGCGTTTGTGCCCACCATGGGAAACTTACATCAAGGCCACTTAACCTTAGTCCGTAAAGCCCGAGAGCAGGGAGATGTGGTGGTGGTTAGTATATTTGTTAATCCCATGCAATTTGATCGCGCTGACGATCTGGCTAACTACCCGCGCACCTTGGATGATGACTTAACCAAGTTGCGTGAAGAAGGTGTCGATCTTGTCTTTACGCCAAGCGTTGATACCCTCTATCCTCACGGCCTTGAGGCACATACAGCGGTTGAGGTACCAAAACTCTCATCCATGCTAGAGGGCGCGTCTCGTCCGGGCCATTTTCGTGGTGTCGCGACCGTGGTGACTAAGTTATTCAACCTCGTGCAGCCTAATGTAGCGTGTTTTGGGGAAAAAGATTTCCAGCAGCTTGCTGTCATCCGCAAAATGGTTACAGATATGGCGATGCCGATTGATATTATTGGTGTGCCAACCGTGCGTGAAAGCGATGGTTTAGCCATGAGCTCTCGCAATAACAATTTAACCGTGGATGAGCGCCAGCGTGCCCCTGTGCTCGCAAAAACGATGCGTTGGATGAGTGCGCAAATGCGTAATGGACGGCGTGATCTGGATGATCTGATTGAGGATGCGCACGATCAGCTGCGTGCTGCGGGTCTTCAGCCCGACGAGTTCTACATCCGCGATGCTGACTCGCTAGGGACGATCACTGATAATAGCCGCCAAGCGGTTATTTTGGTGGCGGCTTACCTCGGTACCACACGCTTGATTGATAACTTCATGGTCGATTTACAGCGTGCGACGGAAAAAGCGGACAAGACAGAGACCGCGAACCACTAACTGTCTGCATCCATAAAGTACGAAATACGTGTCCTTGGTTTTAAGTACGCTTTCACCTCCTCAGGGAGTTTAGAGATAGGCACGGCCGTGTCTATCTCTAGTTCACTATCACGCATGTCAATAATGGTCGCTTGATCCGACGGAATGTCGGGATCATAAATCATCACATTTGGTTTGAGCAGTGCGGTGCTGTTAACCGAAATAATAATACCGACTTCCTCATTAGAGAGTTTAACCACTGTACCGGGCGGGTAGACGCCCATCATCTTGACGAATAACGCTAGCAGACGCGGATTAAACTTTGCTTTATTCTCTTTAAACAAGTGAGACAAAGCCGCAAAGGGCATACGAGCGGGCGCACCAAACTGTGGGCGGCATAAGCGATCGAAAAAGTTAACCATGCCAACAATCTGCGCAGGCTCCTCAATCTCATCACCATTCAGACCTTTTGGAAACCCACTACCATCGGCAAATTCATGATGTTGAGCAATGATAGCCTCGACTTCGGGCGTGCATTCGTCCATGTCTGCTACTAATTCCGCGCCATAGTTCACGTGCTGACGGTAGTAGTTCATTTCAGGGTCGGTTAAACGCTCTTTTTTACGGACAATCGCAGAGGGGACTTTTTTGGTCCCAATGTCATGCAATATCGCGCCTGTCATGAGGGAGCGAATCTGATCGTTGTTATAGCCATGACTGCGTGCCACCATTAAAGCTAAGACGGCAACGTTTAGCGAGTGCGCATACATATCTTCCGCCAATGTCGGATCATCCATCAGATGCAAGGTGACATTCGATTCACTGCCAAATAGCATCATGCTATCAACCAGCATACGAACATCCTCGTTGGCTGCCTGAGGGCGGTTTGAGGCTTTCATATTGATAGCACGTAGTTGTGCCATTGAACGCTGATAGTGTTTCTGTACTTTTTGGATCCGAGCATGAAAGCGACGCTGTTCTTCTATGCGCTGTTGTTTTTCTCGCTCCATTGCCTCTTTGTCTCGGCTGACCGCGTTTGGGTCAATTTCATCTGGATTTTCTTTTTTTTCTGCCAGCGCAGGCAAGGGCACGGCGGTACTTTTATCTGGATAGTAATAAACAAAGCTCGTGGGTAGAGAGCGTATCAGCTTAGCTTGGGCGTCACTCTCGATTTGAAAGCGGTTGAGCATAAAAGGGTGCTCACGCCATTTTAAGGGGAGTTTGATATAAAGACCGGCTTGAAGTCTGTCTGTAGACAGTTTGATGCTAGCTGACATGTGGATACGGCACTCGTTCCATGAGATGAGAAATCATGAGAAGAAAGAATTAGCACATAGATTAGCATAAAAAAAGCCCCACTCGAGAGAGTAGGGCTATTTCTAATATGGTGCCCGGAGGCGGAATCGAACCACCGACACGGGGATTTTCAATCCCCTGCTCTACCGACTGAGCTATCCGGGCGTTTTACATGTTATAACATGTAAACTTCAAAAAAGCGCTAGCCTTCGGACTAGCGCTTTCTTTAAAAGTGGCTCCCCCAACTGGACTCGAACCAGTGACATACGGATTAACAGTCCGCCGTTCTACCAACTGAACTATGGGGGAATAATGGTGCCTCGAGGCGGAATCGAACCACCGACACGGGGATTTTCAATCCCCTGCTCTACCAACTGAGCTATCGAGGCAATGGTGCCGGCTGCCGGAGTCGAACTGGCGACCTACTGATTACAAGTCAGTTGCTCTACCAACTGAGCTAAGCCGGCACACAAATCGCGAAATACTGTGTGTCACACCATTATTTCATTATATGGTGCCCGGAGGCGGAATCGAACCACCGACACGGGGATTTTCAATCCCCTGCTCTACCGACTGAGCTATCCGGGCTAACGGGGCGTTATT
>NZ_MUFR01000060.1:0-10363 GCF_001996185.1 Salinivibrio costicola subsp. alcaliphilus | reverse complement strand
GCGCTAGCGCTGGGGTGATGATTAATGGCAAGCCGGCGGCAAGAGTGGGGGATACCGCCGCCCCACACGGCTGCCCGTGCCCGAAAACCCCACATGGCTTTCATGGTCGCCAGATTGCCGCGGGTTCAACTGGGGTGATGATTGATGGTAAACCCGCCGCCCGCATTGGCGATGCGCTTAACTGCGGTGGCGTACTGATATCAGGCTCCGGGGACGTCATCATTGGTTAGAGGCGGCAACGCCCCTGGTTTATCTCATACAGTGTTGATGTTTTTCTTCAGTTATCTTTCATTCAGCGGCTGATTTAGCACGGCTTGAATTGTTAATTGCACTTCTGGTGAGATCAAACCACAGACAAAGTCATTTAAGGCCTGGATGCGCTCAGCATTGGCTTTGGCATCATCGTCTAAATAGCCTTGCTCGCGCAGGGTATCGATAAAGATGGTAAAGACCTGTTTATCGAAAAACTCAGGCGCATTGATACCATGCAAACGGCTGAGTCGTTGCGCTAACATTTGGCTGTGTTTTTCCAAATCGCGCTTATCAATGTGTGGCTGATGGGTGAACAAGGTCAAGGTAATGGCATAGCGCTGCAGGGTTTCGGCAATGGTACGGCCGAGTAATTGTAGCTCGCCGAGCTTGGCATTATTCATGGTGACTTTGTCGCCCTCACAGCACAACAAGGACTGCGCATGCATGGCATGTAAGAGTGCATCAAAGTAGCTGTCGAGTCCGGCATCATCAAAGCTCATAAAGAGTTCTGCTTTGAGCAAGGGATACAACTGCTGCACACAAGCCCGCAAGCCGGATTGACTGATGGTTTGGTGGGTTACCAGGATTTGTGCAATCAGTGATGGCAGTGCCACTAGGTGGATCACATTATTGCGATAGTAAGTCATTAAGATGGCTTGCTGGCGATCAAGCGAAATGACTTCACCCATGGTGTCTTTCTCGACCACCAGTTTATTTAACGACAACGCATGCTCGACCAATTCTACCGGCGAGGCTTGTGGGACACTGCTACTGGTGGAATATGGGGCCTGAGTCAGTAGGCCTTGATAGACCGCAAGTTGTGATTCTAAGGCTTCTCGGCTCAGGGCTCGTTGGCGCGAGGCGAGCAGCGCGGTCGCACAGAGATTCAGCGCATTGGTCGCGGCAGCATCGTTGATATGGGTCATGACCTTGGTCGCTAACTCACTCACCACTAGGTTCATCCAGGCCGGCTTTTGAGGCTCCATTGGATCAATATAATCATGCCAATCTGGCACTTTCTCATTGAGGTGTTGATTGAGCGCAATCGGCTCACCGAAGTTGACATAGCCAAGGCCATAATTGCGCAACTTACGCACAATCCCGAGTACCTGACCAAAGCTCTCTTTTTCTTTACGCTGGCCCTGTAGCTCTTTGGCATAAGTGTTCACTTCCATTACATGCTCGTAGCCGATATAGACAGGCACTAAGGTGATAGGACGCTGTTGGCCGCGCAGCATGGCTTGCAAGGTCATCGATAACATCCCCGTTTTAGCCGACAATAAGCGACCGGTGCGCGAGCGCCCGCCTTCAGCGAAATATTCGACCGAATAACCGCGGGCAAACAACTCCGCCAAGTATTCACGAAAAACGGTGGAATATAAGCGATTGCCTTTAAAACTGCGGCGAATAAAAAAGGCGCCACCGCGACGGAAGAGCGGCCCGGCAGGGAAGAAGTTGAGGTTGACACCCGCGGCAATATGCGGCGGCACTAAGCCTTCTTTATACAGCACGTAAGAGAGCAGCAAGTAATCCATGTGCGAGCGATGGCAAGGCACATAGACAATCTCGTGACCATCTTGTGCCAGCTGGCGAACCCGTTCGGCATTGTTAACATGAAGGCCTTGATACAGTTTATTCCAAAGCCAGGTTAGAATGCGGTCGCTGTATCGAATCAAACGATACGAAAAGTTTGCCGCAATCTCTTCCATCATGTCGACGGCTTCTTTACGAACTTTTTCAACTGACACATCACGGCTTTGTGCTTCATCGTGGACGACTTTGTCGATGGCCTTTGACGCCAGTAGGCGTTTGAAGAGCAAAGCACGATTAGGTAAGCGTGGGCCTGAAGCCGCGAGTTTTTGCCGCGAAAAGTGGATCATTGCCACTCGCGCCAGTTTATGGGCGATCGCCTGATCGGTGCCGTGTTTATCCGCCATATAGCGCAAGGATACCGCTTGGCTTAACCGCACCATGCCATCACGGCCACGCGTAAGGATGGTCCAGAATTTTTCTGGCCCATTCATTGCGTGCAGCGTTGCTTGGTGGCGTTGTGTTTCGTTACCCGGATCGCGTTGCCACAACACGGAAGCGGGAACCAGCTGGATATCCAATTCACTATCTTGACGATGTAAGCGCAGCAGATCTTGAAAATGCGCTAAGGAGCGTTTGGGCAAGTCTTGATCCGCGGAAAAGACCTTACGACCGTGACTAATAAAGACATAGCGCGGCAGTGTGGTATCGCCAATAATGAGGGGCTTTAATGGATCCGGTAATCCTTGACGTAAACAGGTTCGCCGTAGCGTTAATAAATCCGAATGAGACTGAAACGGCAACACGTACACAATAGGACGTGCGAGAGACAGGTTTAGCTGCTCGACCGGTTCAGAGGGGATACATTGGGTTTTTACCCAGGCAGAAAGCGGCAAATTCAATAGCTTGTAATAAATCTTTTGCCAGAGCGCCATGATTGTCAGTGCCTCAAATTCAAAATGCGCGCCAAGGATAGCAGAAAATGGCTGCGAACTTGCAACCAAAGGCAGAGAATTGACGCGAGATTGCGCGCGTTTGAATCGGCTACCGACAATGAGATCCGCTTCTCGTGTCTATAATTAGTCCTTTTCAAGCCGTATGTTACTGGATATACTTACAGTTAACTGTATAAAAAGACAGGTAAGAGCATGAAGCCGTTAACCGCGAGACAGCAACAAATCTTCGAGCTGATTAAAACCCATATTGAAGACACAGGGATGCCCCCAACACGTGCCGAAATCGCCCGTCAGCTGGGGTTTCGCTCCGCGAACGCTGCCGAAGAGCATTTGAAAGCGTTGGCGCGCAAAGGCGTACTCGAGATTATTCCCGGGGCATCACGCGGTATTCGCTTAATTAGCGAAGAAGAAGTGGTGACGCCTGATGACCAAGGCTTGCCTTTAATTGGCCGTGTCGCGGCGGGTGAGCCCATCTTGGCACAAGAGCATGTTGAGAGCCTCTATCAGGTCGATCCAGCCTTGTTTAAGCCAAGTGCCGACTTTTTACTGCGAGTTAGCGGCATGAGCATGAAAGATATTGGCATTCTTGACGGTGACTTACTGGCGGTGCACAAAACACAAGACGTACATAATGGCCAAGTGGTCGTCGCGCGAGTGGATGACGATGTCACCGTCAAACGGCTAGAGAAGAAAGGGTCGAATGTTGTTCTTCATGCTGAAAACGATGAATTTATGCCGATCTCGGTGGATTTAACTGCACAATCACTGACGATTGAAGGTGTTGCTGTTGGTGTGATTCGCAATACCGATTGGATGTGATTTCCCACCTTGGCGGACATTGATGTCCGCCAATGGAATGCGGTTAAAAAAACATCTTTGCATTTCTCTGCATTTAAACGATAATTATTATCATCCTTGATTATCGTGTGTGGAGGTGTCCGTGCGTACGCAACAGCATTCTGTTCCCAGTAAGCTATTTAAGCCTATGTGGCTGCGCAGTCGTGAGAGCCTGACTGACAATGGCGTGATCTATGACCCCATGGCGGCCGCCGCATGCCAAGGGTGTGTCATGCAGCCCGAATGTGATTGGCACAATCTCGATCAAACCCAGCTTCTTTATGCCACGCTCACTAGCCAGTGTGATGCCATTGTTAAACAGTTTCTTGCTCAGCATCCCACGGCATGGATCATTAATGTTGGTGGTGGGTTAGATACCCGCTTTTATCGACTGGATAACGGCCGTTGTCGTTGGTTAGAAGTCGATGTTGACGAAACCTTGTTATGGCGAGAGCGTTTATTCCACACCAGTGAGCGTTTCCGAATGGTGCAAGGGTCGGTCAAACAGCTTGATTGGCTGGCGCAACTGGCGGTCCCTGCGGGTCATCCGACCATGTTAATTTGCGATCAAGCCTTACTTGAGTGCACCAACCAAGAAATTTCTGCATTTTGCCAGCATATTAGTCGCTATTTTCCGCAAGTTGAGGCCTGTTTAGTCTTAGCGGGAGATAAGTGCCACAGCCGGATCGGCCAGAAACTGGGGTGTGAATCTTATCAACATGGTTTTGCCGATCCGCGTATGGCGATCATTCAAGCCTTGCCCTGGGCCTGTCGGGTTGAAGAACACTCCCCACTTGATAAACCTTGCCCAAGGTGGCGTTTTTGGCAGCGCGCACTGGCGGCGATGCCGCGTTATCGTCTGCGTTTTACCCCGATGGTGTTGCATATTGAGATCTAGCGCGGCGCGGATGCCGCCTTTCGCTTTTCAGTCTGTGCTTAGCCTCACGATCTTTCTTTGTCTATTTTTTGTCCTTTGGCCATACCTCTCCTAGATTGAATGTAAACAAAACGTTAATTTTTGTGATCGTGTGTATCGCGTTGTTTCCTTAACCTTTGCTTAAGCTGCGTGGGTTTAAGCAAAGGTGCAATGCATTCATGCCTGCGGGCAGGAGGGGGCTGTGTCGAGCTACCATAAACCAATACTGGCATCGGGAATGGCTTTGCTGCCTGGGCAAGTGCAGGCTGCCGAACGTGAAGGGTGGAACCTGACTCAAGGGGTCACGGCCATCAGTCAGCAGGTGTATGACCTGCATATGACGATTTTCTATATTTGCGTGGCGATAGGGGTATTGGTGTTTGGCGTAATGTTTTGGGCCATTATCCGCCATCGTAAATCCAAAGGCGCCAAGCCTGCTTCGTTTCATGAAAGTACCAAGGTAGAAATTGCGTGGACGCTCGTACCGTTTCTCATTTTGGTGGGTATGGCGATCCCCGCCACCCAAGTGCTACTCGATATGGAAGATACCACCAAGCCTGATTTAACCGTTCAAGTGACCGGCTCACAATGGAAGTGGCATTACCGCTACTTTGATCACGATGTTGCCTTTTTCTCCTTGCTTGCCTCTAGCCCTGAACAGATCCGCAACGAAAGACAAAAACGCGATAACTATTTGTTAGAAGTCGACCAACCCTTGGTGTTACCGGTGGGACGCAAGGTGCGCTTTTTGATCACGTCGCAAGATGTGATTCATTCTTGGTGGGTACCGGCCTTCGCGGTGAAAAAGGATGCCAACCCTGGGTTTATCAATGAGGCTTGGACCAAAATCGACAAACCCGGCATTTATCGTGGGCAGTGTGCCGAGCTGTGCGGTAAAGACCACGGTTTTATGCCGATTGTGGTGATCGCTAAGCCGCAAGAAGAATTTGATGCTTGGGTGCAAAAAACCGCACTCACTCAGCAACAAGCTCGCGAAGAAGAGCAACGCTTATTGGGGATGGAAATGCCGATGGATGAACTGATGGCGCTGGGCAAACAAGTCTATGACAGCCGCTGCGGCATGTGCCATCAAAGTGAAGGGCAAGGCATGCCTGGCGTATTCCCAGCGTTAGCGGATGCTGAGATTGCGACGCAACCAAATCGATTGGTCGATCATATCGATATTGTCGTCAACGGCAAAGCCGGCACTGCCATGCAAGCGTTTGGACCGCAATTGTCACTCAAAGAGTTAGCAGCGGTGGTGACATACGAGCGCAATGCGTGGGGCAATGACACCGGCGAGACGGTACAAGCCGCTCAGGTTAACGCGGTGATGTCGGGCGAAGAGCTTTAGGAGCGCACTATGACAGATACAACGCCAGAATCCGTTCATGACGACCACCACCATAAACCGCGCGGCATCATGCGCTGGGTGCTGACCACTAACCACAAAGACATCGGATCCATGTATCTGATTTTCAGCTTCACCATGTTTTTGCTGGGTGGCGCGATGGCAATGGTGATCCGTGCGGAATTATTCCAGCCCGGCCTGCAACTGATAGAGCCCAATTTTTTTAATCAAATGACTACGGTTCATGGTTTGATTATGGTGTTTGGCGCGGTCATGCCTGCCTTTACTGGGCTCGCTAACTGGATGGTGCCGATGATGATAGGGGCGCCGGATATGGCGCTACCACGGATGAATAACTGGAGCTTTTGGATTCTGCCGTTTGCGTTTCTATTATTGATCGGCTCGTTATTTATGGAAGGTGGCGGCCCCAACTTTGGCTGGACCTTCTACGCGCCACTGTCGACTACCTATAGCCCCGATAGCACCGGCTTATTTGTGTTTGCCCTACATATTATGGGGATCAGCTCCATTATGGGGGCGATCAATGTGATTGTGACAATTATCAATATGCGCGCGCCTGGCATGACCTATATGAAAATGCCGCTGTTTGTCTGGACCTGGCTGATAACCGCCTTTTTGCTGATTGCGGTGATGCCGGTATTAGCGGGAGCAGCGACCATGGTGCTGACCGATAAATACTTTGGCACCAGCTTTTTTGATGCAGCGGGGGGCGGTGATCCGGTTTTGTTCCAGCACATTTTCTGGTTCTTTGGTCACCCAGAAGTTTACATCATGATTTTGCCCAGTTTTGGCATTATCTCGGCCATCGTGCCGGCGTTCTCACGCAAACGGCTATTTGGTTACAGCTCCATGGTGTATGCCACCGCCTCGATTGCAGGATTAAGCTTTCTGGTATGGGCACATCATATGTTCACTACCGGGATGCCGGTGTTTGCCGAGCTGTTTTTCATGTTCTGTACCATGCTGATCTCGGTGCCGACTGGGGTCAAAGTGTTTAACTGGGTGGCGACCATGTGGCGAGGCTCGCTAACGTTTGAAGTGCCGATGCTGTTTGCGATTGCATTTATCGTCTTATTTACCATTGGCGGGTTTTCTGGGCTAATGTTGGCGATCACACCGGCTGATTTTCAGTACCACGACACCTACTTTGTGGTGGCGCACTTTCACTATGTTTTAGTCTCAGGGGCGGTGTTCTCGATCATGGCAGCCGCCTATTACTGGCTGCCTAAATGGACTGGGCATATGTTTAATGAAACCCTGGCACAGTGGCATTTTTGGTGCTCAGTGATTTCCGTCAATATTCTTTTTTTTCCGATGCATTTTCTCGGCCTCGCAGGCATGCCACGCCGGATCCCCGATTATGCCCTGCAGTTTGCCGACGTGAACGCCATTGTCAGCATTGGTGGCTTTGCCTTTGGTCTGTCGCAACTCATCTTTTTAGCCGTCGTCATTAAATGCGCGCGTGGTGGCGAGCCTGCTGCCGCTAAACCTTGGGAGGGGGCCGAAGGTCTGGAGTGGACCGTGCCATCGCCCGCGCCTTACCACACCTTTGAGACACCGCCGGATCTGGAGGAAGCGCGCTATGGTCACTAAATCAACGCGCTCCGCTCGTCGTCTACTGTTGCTCGCCGTGGGTATGTTTGGTTTTGCCTTTGCCTTAGTTCCGCTCTACGACGTGTTTTGCGACGTGACGGGCATTAATGGCAAAACGGATACCGAGGCGGCCGCATCCAGTGCTGGCATTAACCAAGATCGCTTGGTGACCATTGAATTTATTGCCTACACCAATCCGGGGATGCGTTGGACATTTGAGCCCCAAGTCAACCAGATGCAAGTGCACCCTGGTGCGACTCACACGATTAATTATCTCGCAACGAATAACGCACGCTATGACACCATTGGTCAAGCCGTACCCTCGGTCTCACCGGGGATAGCCGCGCAATACTTTAACAAGATTGAATGCTTTTGTTTTAACCGGCAGCCATTGCCACGTGGCGAGGACGCGGCGTTGCCCCTGGTGTTTTATGTGGATCCTGAGCTGCCGGATGACATTAACCATTTAACGCTGGCCTATACGCTGTTTGATGTCACCGCCAGTGCCAAGGAATAAGGAGGCGATCATGGCGACGCCTGAACGTTACTACGTCCCAGCTGCCAGTATATGGCCGATTGTCGGTGCGCTGGCGCTGTTTTTAATTGCGGCAGGGGCCGGTGCCACGGTAGGCGGCTTGTTTGGGGGATACGGCCCTTGGTTGTTGCTGGCGGGCACCGTACTGATTGTGGTGATGCTGACCGGCTGGTTTCGCGATGTGATCCGCGAATCCATGCAAGGCCTCTACTCGGCTCAAATGGACCGTTCTTTTCGCCAAGGAATGAGCTGGTTTATTTTCTCTGAGGTGATGTTTTTTGGTGCCTTCTTTGGTGCGCTCTTTTACGCCCGCTTTATCGCCGTACCTTGGCTAGGCGGGGCCAGCAATAATGCGATGACCGCGGCGGTATTGTGGCCGGATTTTGTTGCCCAGTGGCCACTGACTGTCACACCGGGCGGGATAGAAACCACGGCAATGCCCGCGATGGGACTGCCCTTGCTTAACACGCTGATCCTCCTGACCTCGTCGGTCACGCTCCATATTGCCCATACTGCGATTGAAAAAAACCAACGCGGACGGCTGAAGGGATTTTTACTGGCGACCGTCTTACTTGGGGCGGTGTTTATGTTCTTTCAAGGCGAAGAGTATGTGCATGCCTATCAAGAAATGAACTTGCGCCTCGATTCAGGCGTGTATGGCAACACCTTCTACTTACTGACGGGCTTCCATGGTTTACACGTGACCTTGGGAACCGTAATGCTCTTGGTTATTTGGTTGCGCGTGATGCGTGGACATTTTAGCCCTGAGCATCACTTTGGCTTTCAAGCCAGTGCGTGGTATTGGCACTTTGTGGATGTGGTGTGGCTGTGCTTGTTTGTGTTGGTTTACATTCTTTAACTCAGTATGGGCGCGGATTGGGGGCAACCCAGCCCATGGAGAGCGCAATCAGCAATAACACGAAGACAATCACGGAAAACAGCACCCGGCGACCGAGATAACGGGATAAAGGCACTGAATTATCGCCTTTTAATAACACGGGCAAGGCACGAAAGAGGTTAAACAAAATAAAAACCAGTAAACAAATCAGTATGGCTTTGATCAACATAAGCGCTCCTTCGCGCAATGGGTAAGTATGAAACAAGGACGACGAATGGGATTTCTGATATTGACTGTGGTTGTGGTCTTGCTGCTCGTCAAGTTAAGCCATTGGCAATGGACGCGTGGCGCGCAAAAAGCCCAACATCTGGCACGGTTTGACGCCAACCAAACACCACAATCACTCACAGGCTCGGTGCAAAAAGGGCAATACCTGGTGATCGATGGCCAGTTTCGCCCCGAGTTCGCCGTGTGGCTCGACAATCAGATTCACCAAGGCCGCGTAGGCTATCGCCTTTTTCTTCCTTTTATTCCAAGCCAGCAGCCATCGCAGTGGTGGTTGGTTGAATTGGGCTGGATGGCCGCGCCTGCGCTTCGTGCATTGCCGGACGTACCCACGTTAGCATCGCGCTATCAACTGTTCGGATTTGCTGACACACCGTCAAAGCGCGTTGTGCTTAAGCAACAGACGGAAACGCAAACCTGGCCGGTGCGGGTACAACGCATTGATTTACCCACATTGCAGGCACGACTACCCGCGCTAGAGGTGCAGTGGCTGATACGGGCAGAAAAACTGGTGGATGTGACAGCGCCGAGCCGGGATGCCTTGGCGCAAGCAGGGGTGAGGCCGGTGTGGCAGCCAGTGGTGATGCCGCCGACGAAGCACTATGGCTATGCCTTGCAATGGGCACTGATGGCTCTCGCAGTCGGTATCGGTGCGGGCATATGGTGGCACAAAACATAAAGGAAGGAGTGCGAATGAAAGGACGCATGCTTGTCGTGGCATTGATAGGGATCTTTATACTGCCGGTGGTGGTGGCCAAATTAGTGCTCGAGCAAAGTTGGTACCAAAAAGGTGTCACCAATTACGGCCAGTTTCTTGCTGAGCCAGCGACCTTGAATTGGTTACCCGAGCAAGGGCAGTGGCGGTTGATTTATCGGGTGCCAGAGCAGTGTGACTTGGTGTGTGAGCAAGCCCTTTTTCAGTTAACGCAAATTCCTATTGCGGTGGGTAAAGAGCGCGATCGCGTCACTAGCGTGGTTCTGACAAGTACTGCACTGAAAGCGCCGGAGGTACTGACATGGCAAACTCTGACGACCGAGCAGGCGCAGGTGTGGCAGCAGCAAGCGTTTGATAAAAATACCATTTATCTTAGCGACCCGATGAACAATGTGGTGCTGGCCTATCCAGTCAGTGACGATAAAACCCAGTGGACAGGGAAAACGCATGAAGATCCGCGCCATACCTGGGCTAGCAACTTAATGACTAAATTGTCACTTAGGGCTGAAAACCGTGCGTTATGCCATATTTATT
>NZ_MUFR01000059.1:0-10537 GCF_001996185.1 Salinivibrio costicola subsp. alcaliphilus | reverse complement strand
TTCATAACCGGTGTACGAGAGCATCAACGACGATTACTGAAATTGTTGGGCCAGTTATACGAAGCGGTTTATTCCTAAATTAGGTGCGGAAACTCGGTTCGAGGCTTTACGAAGAACAGATAGTTATATTCTTGCACTTGATCAAAAAGCTTCGTTTACACTAGCTGCTGGAATTACGTTTATGGGGATATATGCAACTCTCTTCTATAGTTTGATCGCATCAGAATCCAATAAGCTTAATGCGCCACTTTTAGTCGCAATCATAGGGGTATCGTTAGTGCTTTGGGCTATCTGGTTTAGCAAAATTAAAGCCGTTTTTAGCCCAAATGTTGAACCATCTGAGTCAAAATCGGTGATTTCGTTTGCATCCCTTACTGCATCATTCAACTCTCATGAAGAATACTATCAGTATTTCCTTGAGCTTAATAAAAGGGACAACCTTGATAAAGACATCATCGAAAATCATTGGATTTGCTCTAAAATATGCATGGGTAAAGTCAAAAATTTTAAAGCAAGCCTAAAGTGGTTATATATCAGTTTGTGTACATCAGTTTTGGGACTTGCTTTAGTTTCTTTTTTCACCACATTTACTTAATTAGTACACCAACAGTGTCTTTTAGCAGCTTACGGTTTAGGGCATCTCGTACTTCACATTCCATGGTATGAATGCCTCTATATCTTGTTTCTTCATATCTGACATAGAAGTAATAATCACTACCAACTTCACTCGCATCACATTTGTAGAATTTAAGCGGATTAATGTCTTCAAAACCGCTTTGCTCAGCTTCCTCGGCTTCTTTCCCATAGTTTGTCTTTTTTAACTTAACTGTAAGAGGGTATCTAACATCCTGATATTGAGGCACCTTTAAGAAGAAATAGAGTGAAGAATTCTTATCTAGAAAGTAGGCCGCCGAATTATAACGTGTAGCTCCACTTTCATCGATGGAACAAAAAAAGCTCAATTCGTTTTGATATGTAACTTGGCTGCTAATTTCACGTCTAAAAGAAATTGGCAACGAAGAAAATGATAAGAATTTGTCGTATTGAAGAATACGCATCTTATAGTTGAGTGGACATCCATAAGCATCGGTAATATTTGGCTCTACGACTTTTTTTTCTTCTCCACGAGATTTTTTGATTTCACTAAACTCTTCAGGCCAGTCAATAAAATCAAGCAATCCTTGCCCGAGCATGGTTTGATTTCGTTTTGAAAGACTCTGAAGTTTAGATGCCATGTCTACACTTAGACCTGTAGCTGTTACCTCCCCAACAGAAGAGTAACCATAGTTAGTCCAAATGACCTTTTCATCGTTTCCAAAATCACACCCAACTCTAAAACCAAAATCTTGAATATCAAAACCTTCATCTTTAAACCATGCTTTAAGAGTATTATCTATGACTGCTTTTAATGTTACAGCACAGTTCATAGCATCGATGATTACATTCTCAGGGAGAGCATCTTTTGAGCTAAAAAAGGCCATAACTGCATCCCCCATCAACCTGTGCACATGTCCATCAAATGCGCGAATCACTTCAATACAGGTCTTCAGTGCAGTATTTTTGATCGCAACAACTTTTTCTAAGTCATACAGTAGAGACAGCCTAGTCGAGCCCTTAATATCAAAGAAAAGAGTACAAGCATAGTGTTTGATTGTTCTTCCTTCGCTATGAGCTAGCATCGCAAAGTCAGGCGGTGCTCCAATAACGGATGTATTGATCCCCGCTTTACCAAAGTAGGGTCTTATATCTCTTTGGATTGCGTACTCTTCAGCTATTGAAGTTGGCATTCCATCGTTAAAAGCAGACTCAAGAGCTACATCATTTGATGCATATAGGTGGTCATGGTTTTCATTACCTATCTGAGATTTTAAGATGGTTTTACTCTTTTGTGCCTCGTAAAGGCGACGAACACTTTTCTCTAACATAAAACCACTCTGAAGTTAATATTATCTACATAGCATACCATACAAGTACGCAAAAAAAACATGCATTTTTAGGTTGGTCATACAAATCAACTCACCATAAATGATCTATGAAACATCTTGGTAATACAGGTAGACATTAATATGATGTTATGTGAACTCTGCCCTTGAAGTATTTTTGAACGTACCTATCTAAATTACTGGCAATCCTGCCATAACATTAAAGACTAGTAATATGAGCATGAAAGCTGGTGTTCAAACTTGGGTCGACACCGCGTTAGACACAAAAGACGAAATTGCATCTGATTTAATGGATGCGGGTGTTGATCCAAAATTTGCTTTAAAAGCATCAACAGTAATGACTTAAAAGGCGTGTCAGAAAAATTAGATCGCCATTTTGAAAACAAAAACGCAGATGAGATTACACATACTATCAGCACGCACTCAACGAAGAGTCTATTACAGTAGGGTTAATCTAAAGTGCTATCTTCTGATAGCACTTTCTTAACAGTAACAATGTTCACATAATAAGGCACTTAAACGGAACTTGGACTTGATCCGTTTTACTGGACACGCATCGACGACCTGAAGAGATCAGTATGCCAGTCTATAAAATGGGCAAAAAGACAGCCCAATATTCACTATACTTCAAACTGAAAGCGGTTGAATGGAACTATTATTCAATATTTGATGATGCACTTACGGTGCGTACAAACGCTTAAGAAGCTTGAGTAATTCCTCCTGCTAAGGTAGTCCACGCTCTGCGCCTTGTTGGGCTCAGCTTTGCCAGCAGTTACCTGAAAGCTTCCCCATTTCATCTTCGCCTGTGCGAGGCGTTAGGATGTGTTCGACGTTGCCTATACTCAATAAAATACAGTTATTCACAGAACTCCAAGTAAAAGCGCATCTGTCTTCAAGACAGATGCCATTCGTTGGTGCGGGTGATGATGGCCTTTCCGCCTGCTGAGATGCCTTTAAGCACATTTAAAAGCTCGTCTTCGCTATACATGGACGTTTTCACCACGCCTGTATCAGTATCAAAAGCCAGCTCATAATGAGGGGCTATAGCTTGCTCTGTGCGCTTGCAGAATACGCCACCCATCAGATCTGTAAAGCTTTTCCAGTTGCCTTTGTCGGCTGCGTCGTGGATATCTTGCACTAGCTGACTTTCTGTCATCATTGCCTTTAAGCGGCGTAATTCACGCCAAACCGTCACCGAACACCCTCCCAGTTGTTGAAATTGGCGAATGCTCCAGCATGCCGCCCATGCATCGACGCGCGCCGCTGCACATTTCGGGTCTTCACCGTAGATACCTGCATCAAGATGATCACCGTCGATGTTTTTTGAGATGTATTTCGCGATATACCCCGTCGCTGAGCCCTTGTTAGGGTCAATCTTTACTTCCGTAAAGCGGTGCTGCTCGGCGCCTGTTTCGTCGCCATCTTCCCGTAAAGCGTAATCTCTCATGGTAGTGATGAGGGTGTCGTAATGCGCAGGTTCGACGAACAACAATAAATGCCAATGGGGTGTACCGTCGTGCTGTGGCTCCACAACGCGAAAGCCATAGAATCGCACTTCCTCGCGATGTAGCTTGGCACGCATAAGTTTCCAAATATCATTGAGGTAATCCTGAGCCTCAGCAGGCGTATAGCCTCCCCATTTCGGGTTTTCATCGCCCGTTGTCGCATAGCTGCGGTGGTATTTAGACGGGCAAGTAATAGTGAGAAAGGTCGCCACATGGCCGAGCTCATTGGCTAGGTCTTCAAAGCCTCGCGCCCTCACCATGAGCTCGGTTTTGCGAATTTTCGGATCAGCAACGCCCTTTTTCGATAACTCCAGCAGGCTAAAGCTTTGCCCTAGTTGATTGGTAACAGTCGTATTCGCAAGGTATTGCTCTTGATGAAACTTTTGAGAAGCGCGGGCGCTTAGGGTTTCTTCGGAGCAGTAGATAGACTTGCGACGGTTTACCTCATTGAGGTGTCGCATCACGGTTTCAATGTTCTTACGCTGGGCTTTTCGCAGCTTGCGCAGCCACCATGATTTATCGGACATACGACGCAGCCGACCCTCTAGGGTGTATTTTTCCTCATCGGGAGGCAGCACGCCAAAGCTGGCACATAGGGCGTGAAGGGTTGTGATTGTTTGCTGTTCGTCCCCCATTAATTCACGCCTAATCGCCAGTGCGGAATCAACAAGGTTTTCCGCTTCTTCTCGCAAGGCGTCTTCTGAAATATTGAGGTTTAGCTTTTCGGGCGACACGGTGAGCTTGCTCATCAGGCTGTCGGTGAGCTCGCGTAGGTAGGTGTTTCGCGCTTGCTTGTTGGAAATGGCGCGATAGTGTTTGAACAGGATTTTTTGCGCTTTATCCGGCAAGCGACAAAGGCGCTCTTTCACGAACGCCTTATCATCCCAGTCAATTTGAGCAAATTCAGTTTCAGGAATGGCTAACATCCAATGCCCTCCCTGCTGCTGTGAGCTCAAAAACATACCACTTGATACCGTAGGGGTAGATGGTTCGGTATGTGATGAGTTTTTCTCGATAGAGCTTAAAGACAGTGCGTGGGTTTAATTTCATATCAAACCCTGTTGAGCCAATGTATCCGGCCTTATTGACGCGATAATCGGCACATAGCTGAAACCAATGCCCCTCTTGCATCGCACGGATAACCGATTGTTGATGTTTATTCAGCTTAGGCATGCTCACGCTCTCCATAGCTGAGGTGAGCCTGTTTGCGGTGCTGATCTAACCAGTTATCCAAATCTTCTTTGAGGTAACGTACCGCTCGGCCAATTTTGATAAATGGTGGCGCTTCGGTGCGGTTGAGTCGATGGCCTTCCATGCGTGATTGACGCAGGAAAGAACGGCTCATACCGATATAAGCAGCGGTTTCTTGTTCTGTGTATGCGCGTTTTTGGGTGTGTTCTGTGTGCATAACGATATCTCCGTGTGTTCGTTGGGAGATACCGTAAGCGTCCCAACTAGCTTGGGACGCTGGTTGGGACGCTGGTTGGGAGAGTTTTTAGCTAAAGCGTTTTACGTACCGCTGAGACGTAGTTGGAGAAGGTCTTGTAATTGATCCGATTTGTATCATCTATGCCAAACCATTCGACACTGTCATGGCCTATCTCCACAATGAGGCCATCCTCGTCAATCTGGTGAGCGTTATTTTCATGGTCTCGCCTGATGGCATACAAAACCTTGCGGGCTTCAGCGTCGCGATCCACTGCTAATACTTTACGGATCATGACTTTAATTGGGTGGGTTTCAATTTTGCTGATATCAGGGATAGAAATACTTCGGCCTGTTTCGCCCTCAGGGCGTAGGTCAAAGGCGGCATTGACGGCCTGCAAATCAAACCGCAATTGGTCAGCCTCTATTGCTAATGGCTTGGCCTCTAACGCCCTACCTGTTTTGGCTAGGGCGTCCCATAGGCCTGAAAACCCCTGACGATTCCATTCCTCTGGGCCTGCTTGGGCTAGTTGCCTCGCTTCTTGCCCATAGGTCGCCTTGGTGCCTATGGCCCCATAGGCCATAAAGGGGGCTGCAGGCCTCTGGGGCAGGGAGGATACCCGAGTAAATGGGCCGTTCTCGGCGTCTGGGAAATCGTTTTTGACCTCTCGCCAGTGGCTTACGTGGTCAGGTTCCAATATTTGGGCGTGACGAATAGGGGCGGTTTTTGAATGAACACAGGCTATTGACTGGTCTTGTGTTAGGCCTATTACGCCCTTGTAGGCGAACAGGTTTGCCAGTGCAGGCCTATGGCCCTCTTCGGCCGCAAGCATCGCTCCCATCGATTTTTCATCTACCCAAGCGCACAGGGAAAGTTCCCCTTGCTCGACAGCGGCCAATAGGTCGCCTTTGGTAATAGAGGTGACATCGTGGATTTCATCTAGGCGGTAAAAGCGACGGTTTTGCATCTAATACTCTTTATCTGTTATTCCAATTAACATCTATTAGCCCCCAATAAGGCTAACAGCCGCTGCCTTATGCTCTGGCGCTAGGTGGGCATACCTTAGCGTCATTTTTAGGTCGGCGTGGCCTAGTAGCTCCCGAACGGTATTGAGGTCGACGCCTGCCATCACTAGCTTACTGGCAAAATGGTGTCGGAGGTCGTGGAAGTTAAATCCTTCAATACCAGCCAGCCCTAACACGGTTTCCCACGGCTTTTTAACGTCGGTGAGCGGTTGGCCGTTTTTGCCCTCAAATATGTAGATGGCCTCGGGGTTTTGCTCTCGCCAGCTTGCCAGTGTGTTATAGGCCTCATTATTGAGTGGCACGATGCGGCTTTCTTTTGATTTTGCATTCCCGCCGCGCACTTGCAAATAGCGTTCGGAAAAATAGATATCACGCCACTCTAGGTTGAGTAGTTCGCCTCGGCGCAGCCCCGTATTGATAGCTAACAGGATGAGAGGCTCTACATAATCCACAAACGTGGCATCATCTAAGCATGGATACAACGAATAATTACGTATAGCCCTATGCTCATTGGCCGAACGGCGAGCTAGGCGAATATCTTGGTCGCGATGCTTGATAGCATGCCGTAATCGCTTCTCTTCCATGTCGGTGAGATAGCGTAGGCGGGTATTGTCGGCCTTGATGGCTTTCACTTTGGTGAGTTCGTGTGATTCGATTAATCCCCATTCAACGGCGCGAGATAATGCGCCTTTAAGTGAGTTCACACTGTGATTAATTGTTGATGCGGCTTTACCCTTTTTCCGCTGTTCGCTCCGCCACTTCTCGACTTCCCATGCGGTAATTTGGTCGAGCTCTTTATCCATCAAAAACGCAAAGCGGCTTTTTATGTGGTTCACAATACGCTGAGCCGTTTTCGGGTTACGGGTTTGCAAGTAGGGTAGGTATCGCTCGTCTAGGTAAACGGGGAGTTTGAGGTGTTTGCGGCGTTGGCTTTCTTGGCGCGCTTGCTTCCTTTCATCATGCACGTTGTTCCCTTTGGCAACGTCACCTGCCTTTTGTTTGGCAAGGTCACGCGCTTGAGCTGGGGTTAGGTCGTGCGCCGTTCCGAGCTTGTAGTTAACCTGTTTGCCATCATGTCGGTAGTAGAGGTAGTAAACAATGCGCCCCGTTGCTGAGATACGAGCATGAAAGCCATGAATCTCGGTATCGTTGATGCGTTTATCCTCAACCGAGAACTGCTTGATACTGCTCGCGGTGATCTTCTTTTTAAGAGGCATGATGCTTTGCGTCCTTGCTGTCTACCCATCGATTTCTGTGTAGCATATATGTAGCAAATCAATCATACTTCCATGAATTTTGATGAACAAGGAAAAACAAAGAAAACGACATAAACACATGATATTATTGGGTTAGATTGTTCTTCTTTGTTCACTGCGATTCATGCAAAAACACCCAAAAAGCGTCTCATAATCGATTGGTCCCCAGTTCAAGTCTGGGAGGGGCCACCAGATTCTAGAAGGTTAGTAAGCGTAGTGTTTACTAACCTTTTTTTGTACCTGACGATTTTGGGTCAGGTAAGCCCCGATCACGCACTCTTCCCTGTCTTCTCCCAATACTAATTCGAATACTACGCTGTTGCCAAATGTGTCCTTCTGGCGGATAAATCTCTCCCATAGAGCACAAAGATAGATTGAACTCGCAAACCAAACATAAGTAACTTAAATTACACTTTTAGATAAGTTCTTATACATTCACGACAAAAGTGAGTTATAGTGAACTTATATGGTGAGGCGAACTTAAAAGTGACAAAAGTACACTAAAAGGCACTTATGAAAAAAGGCAAGATGGTAAAGGCACAACCTATGCCTGATTTGAATACTGAGTTCAGTATGGAAACGCTGGGGAGCGCTATTCGCTCAAAGCGCACCGATAGAGGCTGGCGTATTGATGATCTCGCTTCAAAAGCCAATTTATCTCGCAGAACAGTCATGAAGATAGAAAAAGGCGATACCAGTGTCACCTTTGCCAATGTACTTGTCCTCATGGACATCTTAGGGTTGTCTTTACGCCTTATCGACCTAAACCTATTTGCTCGTCCACATAGCCAAATAATCTCCCAAGCGGAAAACAGCGTGATAAGCAGTGAGGACGGTTGGTATGAGTAAGTTACAACAGTTAGATGTATTTATCGGTACGAATACCAAAATTGGCCGTTTGATTCTCCCCGTCGGAACAGAAACAGAGTTCTCATTCATCTATGAAGATGAATGGAAACACACGGGGTTCCCGATTTCACCACACATCCCTTTCGTTGATCAGGCTTCTCCACGTAGTATTGTAATGGCCCACTAACATTGGCCACGGTGTTAGATCGTGTAAGAACAAGGACCCGTTCAGCAGAATCAGAGTAACCAAACTCGACAAGTGCGGCCTGATGATTTTGTCACGATCTCTAGTCATGGCTTAAGTTCCGTATGCATTCCCACGCAGGAGCGTGGGAACGAGTAAGCGTCGCCAATGCCACCACCAACGTAAAGTACGCGTAGGTCGGTATAAGCGCCAGCACAATACCAATCATTATCACGATGTGGGCCGCGCGCCATCCGACATCAAAGCCAAAGATTAACCTCGATGTTAAATTTGGCGCCAAACGTGACAGGCGCCCAGGTGGCATAGCGCATCATAGTTGACATCTTACCGGGGCTTGTGTCACCTACGCCAATGGGATCATTTGACGGATTACGGATTACGGAATACCGAATACAGAAAGAGCTGAGCCCCGATTCGAGCACGATCTGCTCTTTTCTGTACTCTGTAAGCGAAGCGTTCTGTATTCAAAAATCCTGAATATCGCGTAGGTCGGCATAAGCGCCTTCTCGATCGCGCAAGCTGGGTGTGATTTCCGCCGCGCGCCATCCGACACCAAAGCCAAAGATTAACCTCGATGTTAAATTTGGCGCCAATCGTAACAGGCGCAGCGCAACTGGCGCCCAGGTGGCATAATGCATCATAGTTGACATCTTGCCGGGGCTTGTGTCACCTACGCCAATGGCACCATCGATGTATAAATTTTGTCATTGTAATTGCCCACTAAAATTGGCCACGGTATTAGAGCGTGTAAGAACAGGAGCCGTTTAGCAGAATCAGAGTAACCAAACTCGACAAGTGCGGCTTGATGATTTTGTCACGATCTCTGGTGATGGCTTAAGTTCCGTATGTATTTCCACGCAGGAGCGTGGGAACGAGTAAAGCGTTCTGTATTCAAAAATCCTGAATATCGCGTAGGTCGGTATAAGCGCCTTCTCGATCGCGCAAGCTGGGTGTGATTTCCGCCGCGCGCCCGTTGCACGGCGCCATCGGACACCAAAGCCAAAGATTAACCTCGATGTTAAATTTGGCGCCAATCGTAACAGGCGCAGTGCAACTGGCGCCCAGGTGGCATAATGCATCATAGTTGACATCTTGCAGGGGCTTGTGTCACCTACGCCAATGGCACCATCGATGTATAAATTTTGTCATTGTAGTGGCCAACTAACATTGGCCACGGTGTTAGATCGTGTAAGAACAGAGATCCGTTCAGCAGAATCAGAGTAACCAAACTCGACAAGTGCGGCTTGATGATGTTGTCACGACTTCTGTTCATGGTTCAAGTCTTGTATGCATTCCCACGCAGGAGCGTGGGAACGAGTAATAGAGATCCAGGGCAGTAAAGTCACAGTGAAAAAACGCAGCCCTGAGGCTGCGTTTTGTTTATCTCACTCAATGAAACCAAGCCTGTGTTATTGAGTCGGCTCAATGGTCAGTGGCTCCCAGGTTGCCATGGCATTGCCGCCGGCGCCGTATTGGTCTGGGTATGCACGGCCTTTAAGCAGGGTGTAGTACACATCAACAAAGTCATCATCGTTGGTCAGCCAGCCGTCGGGGATGGCTTCGATGATTTTTCCGGTGATTTGCGTGACCACGCCATAGGCTTGCGCTTCCAAGTCGGGGATCGCGACTAGGATGTCGCTCGCCACCTCGTTAAGTTTCAGCGCCAGCTCTTTGTAGTTGGTGCCGTCGTCTTGCTCCATTAAGATCACGTCTGCCGCGCCCCAGCGATAACGATCCCAATGGATCATCACTTGGTTGGGGTAATAGGTGGTTTTGTCGTAATCCAAATACGGCATATCGACAATGTCGAGCGTCGGTTCATCGCGGCTGGGGTTCACGCCGGTGACAATGGCATACACTTCTGCCGCGCCGGAGATCCACGGTTCTTTATCGTCGGCCAGACGGATGGTTTTTAGCACTGTGGTGTCAATGGGTTGGGCTGGGGCTTGTGCCATCATGCGTGCACTACGACGCATCCGTGGTGCTGGGTTCTGCTCCGCCAAGGTGCGACGCATCACTTCCAATCCGGCTTTTAATGCCGCTTTGCCGTCTGTATCAATCACTAACACGGGGCGGTCAGGCATTTGATAAACGTCGAGCCAGTGGGTGTTGCCCTCAGTGTCAAAGGCCTCAATCTGGGTCCAGCTTTTTTCATCACCGGCCGGCTCAAAGGCAAACAAAGGCGCTTGGCCGGCTTGCCAACGCGCGAGCATGCTTGGGTCGGCTAAGCGTAAGCGGGTATTTCTACCCGCCTGGTGATTGAATGGGCGCTTTGTTATAGGGCAATAAATCGCTGACATCACAGCTCTCTTCTCGCTGAGGTAGCTC
>NZ_MUFR01000058.1:0-11137 GCF_001996185.1 Salinivibrio costicola subsp. alcaliphilus | reverse complement strand
CATTCAACGCAAGCGAATGATGTGCGCGATGGACCAAGAGTACTTAGCGACCGTGCTGGGAAGCCTTTCATGACGCGGATGTTCATGCGTTTTCCGTGTGGTTAAATCTTCTTTGAAGAATACTGTTATTACACACAATATTTTTGCTTTATTTGTTTTTTTAAGTGTGTGTTATTTTATTCAGTTTTCATCAGCCGTTACGAGCTTATCCAGCTATAATCAATATCAGTCATTTGTTGAAAATTCTGATTCACTATACATCAATGCTATTAATATACATGACTATTATGTCTACTTGACATATATTAATGAGCTTGAAAACGGATCACTTGAATTAACAGTGAATAACAATACGGGCATCGCAGCAATATATGTGGCTATAAAAAATATATTCGGTGTGAATCCGGTGAGTTTACCTCTGGTTGCTTTGATTGTAAATATACTAATCATCTATCTCTCTCTTTTAAGCTTTTGTAAAGTCGTTGACTTGTTAGGTTTACATCCCAACTATTATTTACTCTTTTTTATGAATGGAAGCTTATTATACTTTTCACAATTAATTAATAAGGATTCACTCACGTTACTAATTTTTATTAAATCTTTAGAGTTGATTTTGGGTGATAGGAAGAAAGCTTTTTTTTGGTTAATACCAGTTAGCTTTATTATACGTATTCAGTTAGTACCTTTCCTGCTCTTAACTTTATTTTTAAGTGGTGAAAACAAACCGATATTAAGATTTTGGCTTGCATATATATTTACAGCAATTATAGCAGGATTAGTAATGAAATATATCCCTTTGTTATCAATGGAAACTATGACTTCAGGCTTAGGACTGAACTTGAATTTGATTGTGATGCAATTAAACCAAAAATATGCTTTGGGTTCTCTATTTCTTAACCCTCTTCGAGTAATACAGTATTTACTCTCACTCTACCACTCTTTAAGCTTTACTAATCTATATTGGGTAGATGTCGGTAAAATTAAAGACTTGCCGCAAATTTTTGTTTTACTAACATCTATGCCCTTTCTTATTAAATGTTATTTTAGGTATAGCCGATATATTGAATTGCCATCCAGGATTTTAATGGCTCAAGTTTCGGCATTTTTTATGGTATGGCTAATAAACCCAACTACGAGTGGAAGATATTTATTAGTTCTTATTCCTACAATTTCACTTTTAGCAGTATATGTGTATACAACTAATTTTAAAGATGCAAAATTTAATTAAGGAATTGTTTTGAAACACGTTATCTTATTTGTCGACTATCGAGAGCAGTTCTATTCATCTTTGAGAGTAAGTACTGGTGGCATGGATATCCCTAAAATTGTGGATAAATTCAATCATAATGGCTTTTTTTGCGAAGTTATTGAGTTTAGTGACTTTGATGTTGATAGACAGTGGGCAGGTAAGTTTGTACTATATCAATCATCTGAAGATCGTGGGTTATATTATAAGAGCTACATTTCTGATATTTTACTTTATATTAAAGAGCAAGGCGGGATTCTAATACCAGAATATCAATATTTTCACGCCCATGAAAATAAAGTATATCAAAGCCTATTATCTTCAAACGTTGATAATAGCATCATTACGGTCCCTAATACCATAGCTTTTGGGGCTTATGAAGAATTACTGTCAAAAGTATCAGATATTAGTTTCCCCAGAGTAATAAAATTATCAAGCGGTTGTCAGAGTAAAGGTGTCTCATTGGTTAAAACCAAGCGGCAGTGCTTGAAGAAAGCAAAAAGGATGATGTCGAGTTTTAATTTAGTAGACTACCTTCGCTTTAACTATAAAAGATTGCTTAAAAAGGGGTATTCGCTAGAGTCGCTTAATCGTAAGAAGATCGTTTTACAGAGCTTTATACCTAAATTACCAGGTGATTACAAAGTACTAATTTATAATGATAAGGTTTTTGTTCTAACACGTAGTTCAAGACCAACTGATTTTAGAGCCAGTGGTAGTGGGATTTTTAAGTTTGATACTGACGTTCCTGACAAAGTATTAGATGCTGCAAATTATTTACAGACATATTATAACTGTCCATATATGTCTATAGATATAGCTTATGAGAAGAGCAATGACCAGTGTTATCTTATTGAGTATCAGTTTTTAATGTTTGGCACTTATACTCTTGAAAAATCACCTCATTACTTTAAGAAGATAAATGGGGCGTGGGAAATTGTTAATGAAACTTCTAATCTTGAATCTGTATTTGTGGACTCTGTCAGTAGTTTTATTAATGTTAGTGAGGAAATTAAATGAATTACCATTTTGTGTCTGTTGAGTCATATCCGAATGGAGGTGCAGCCGCAAATCGGCACCTAGCTCTACTCAAAGGGCTAAATTTATTGGAGAAATCCGTTATATTATACTCATGCATGCACCATACTAAGTTTGAAAGTTCGTACTTTACGCTTAAGAGTGTCAATGGAAGTAGGCGAAATAAATTAGCTAGGAATATCAAGGCCTTAAGCTTTTTGATAGGTTTGTGTGTTGGTGGCTTTAGAATACAAAAAGGTGATGTGATCGTATATCTAGGTACATCTTCATTATTTCTGTTACCGTTGTTGTTTTATGCTAAATTAAAAAGAGTAAGAGTTTATCATGAAAGAACGGAGCTGCCTTCGCTTATGGTAGGTGATAATTTTTTTTCTAAGTTAGATTACTTTATATATAAAAAATTTCTATTTAGATACTTTGATGGAGTGTTTCTAATAAATAGAAATCTGCGAGACGCTGTTGCAAAGTTTCCCAAAGTTAAGAGGGATAAGCTTCACCTTCTAAATATGGTGGTTGATACATCAAGGTTTGATTTGTTCTTAGATGCACCTTCCGAGAATTCTAAAACTATTGTGTTTTGTGGTGACCTTAGCTCACCAAAGGATAATGTTGATATTCTTATTCGTGCTTTCAGGATGTCTTTAGATAAGCATCCTGACTTATTGTTAAAGTTAATTGGTAGTAATCAAAACCCCTATTTTTGTAAATACATTTTTCCTTTAATTGATCAGTTGAATCTAAATGAAAATGTTTCTTTTACAGGATTTTTAACAAGGAATGAGGTTCCATCCGAATTGGTCTCTGCCTCTCTTTTAGTTTTATCTCGGGATAACTCAACTCAAGCCCAGTTTGGCTTTCCAACAAAATTAGGTGAATATTTAGCTTCTTCTACTCCTGTAGTTACTACTAAAACAAGTGATATTTCTTTTTTTTTAAAAGATGGTGAAAGTGCTTTTTTAGCAGAACCCGGGAGTGTTGAAAGTTTTGCAGAAAAGATTAGCCTAGTTTTCAATGATTATGGTAAAGCGAGAGAAGTCGGGCGCAAAGGGAAAATTATTGCTGAGAGAACATTTTCATCCTTAGTTGTTGCTCAGCAAATGGTTGCAGTGATTGAAGGTGATTCTCTATGAGGCCATATATTCTTTTCGGCGGTGATGTGGTTTTAACTGACTCTATTAATCAGAGGAGTAAGCGCCGAGAGCTATTTTGCGAAGAATTACAAAAAGATATTGATAATGCGGAAGAGCTAGTAATAAATCTAGAGGCTCCTCTTACTGACACTTCAACTCAAGCATTTAAAAGTGGTCCATCATTAAAAAGTAGAATGAGTTACGGGAAGATACTTCCTAATATAGGTGTCTCCATAGCGTGTTTGGCTAATAATCACATGATGGATTACTCAGAGGAAGGTTTGAATGATACCTTAACTTCTTGTAATGCTAATAACATCTCAACTGTTGGAGCCGGTTCTTCGCGTAGAGAAGCTAGAGAGCCATTATCTTTCAAAGCAAATAGTAAGGTTATTAGTGTCGTAAATATTGCAGAAAATGAATTCGGTAGCGCTGGTGATAATCATTCTGGGATTTATACAATTGATATTTTCGATAATATATCTCTGATTAGAGAGGCGAAACAAAAGTCTGATGTTTTAGTTGTGGTTCTCCATGCTGGAGTAGAACATCTACCAATTCCTCCACCGCTACTAAAGAAATATTGTCGCTTTCTAATTGGTGAAGGTGTTGATGCGATAATTTGTCATCATACTCATATTAAAAGTGCGTATGAAATCATCGATGGTGCGCCAATATTTTATGGTATTGGTAATTTTATTTTTGATAGCGATAACCCCGCAAGTCATTGGCATGAAGGATATCTAGTAAAATTTTTTATTGATGATTTTGAGAATAAATTCGAAATTATCCCATATGAACAGAATATCTCTTTTTTTGGTGTTCGAAAATTAAAGGGGATAAAGTTAACCAGCTTTAAAGATGATTTAAAAAAACTGAATGAGTTATTGGTGAATGATGATTTATATAGAAAAGAGTGGGAAAGATATTGTTCTACTAAAACTTTCGATTATATGATCCTATTATATTGTCCATTCGTTCAATGGCCTGTTAGACTTTTAAAAAAGGTACCGATGATTGAAAAAGTCGTTTTTCCTTACTTTAGGAGTCCTGTTAGATTAAACTTGCTTCGGTGTGAGAGTCATTATGAAGTGGTCAAAGAAATTCATAATCAACTTTTTAGAAGAGAAAAATGAAAATACTTTTTCAATACTACAATGGTGGTGGTGGCGCTTTAGAAAATATTATTATACTCTTGGAAAATCTGGCAAATGAATATCCGGATGATGAGTTTGTTATTGTTTGTAATGCAGCGTCTAAACTAAATCGGCTTGCACATATGACCAATGTTAGAATTGTTGTTCCAAAGGAGTTTTTGTGCAAAGAATTGACTAGATTGCAGCTAGGATTTTGGGGGCTAAAGAGTATTGTAAATAAAGTTAGACCTGATATAGTCTGGTCCATGAATTTGGGGAGTTATGTAAGATTAAAACCTGTGAATTTATTGAGCGTTAATAATGCACATCAAGTTTATCCACTAAAAGATACTGGTAGTCATCCTAAAAGCAAGTTTCATGTTATTTTGATGCGATTTTTCTTTAGATTAAGCTTGAAAGCTGCAGATTGTAGTATAACCCAAACAGAAGTCGTAAAAAAGCACTTGTTAGAAATATCACCAGATAAAGAAGTCTATGTGTTTACTAAGGTAGTTGACGAGAGGAAGGATATTGTAGCTGCTCTCCCACCCAGGGAAGTTATTGAAAAGTTAAATAGTATGGGCGGCAACATCCCCATGCTTTATATTGCAACGAACTACGCACACAAAAATCACAAGGTGATCCTTGACGCACTGGACATTTTAGTAAGAAGAGGTAAGAAAGTCTCGTTAATTTTATCTTTGACTGAAGATGAAGCTATAAATATTGGTGGTGAAATCGCAGTAAGGCTGATAAAGAGGAATTATTTGTGTTGTATTGGTTGGGTCGATAAGAGTTGGTTAAAATATTTATATGATTTTAGTTATATCTGTTTAATGCCAAGCACATTAGAGTCACTGAGTTCCGCACACTTAGAGGCTATGGCTTGGAAAGTACCCCAAATTAGTTCTAATATGCCATTTTCTCACGAAACTTGCCGAGATGCTTCATTATACTGTGATAAAAGTAATGCAAACGACTGGAGTGAGATGATCGTTAAGCTAATTCAAGATCCAGTTATTTATAGAGAACTAAAAAATAAGGCGGAGTTAAGGATTAATGAATTTCCAAAGGGTTGGAAGGAAGTGGCCCACAAATACCACGATATGTTTCTACATGAGTTGAATAGAAAGGTTTAGTTGTAATGTTTAGAAATAAAGTCTTATTGATAACAGGCGGTACGGGTTCATTTGGTAATGCAGTGCTTGATCGTTTCCTAGATACTGATATCAAAGAAATCCGCATTTTCTCTCGCGATGAGAAAAAACAAGACGACATGCGTAAAAAATATAATAGTTCAAAGTTAAAGTTCTATATTGGCGATGTGCGAGATCCTCAAAGTATATTGAACGCGACGCGTGGTGTTGACTACATTTACCATGCTGCGGCGCTGAAGCAAGTGCCATCTTGTGAATTTCACCCTATGGAAGCAGTAAAAACCAACGTTTTAGGAACCGAAAATGTCCTAGAAGCGGCCATCCAAAATGAAGTGAAGCGTGTGGTTTGTTTGAGTACTGATAAAGCCGTCTATCCCATCAATGCGATGGGGATTTCAAAGGCGATGATGGAGAAAGTGATTGTCGCGAAGTCTCGCAATGTAGACCCAACGAAAACTATGATAGCTGCCACACGTTACGGTAACGTGATGGCATCGCGTGGGTCAGTGATCCCTCTGTTTTTGCGGCAAATGCTCAATGACCAACCATTGACGGTAACAGACCCAAATATGACGCGTTTTATGATGACACTTAACGATGCGGTTGACTTAGTGTTACATGCGTTTGAACATGGAACAAACGGTGATATTTTTGTACAAAAGGCACCGGCAGCAACGATTGAAACGTTAGTGGAAGCACTGAAACGAATAACCGATAAGCCAGAGCATGTTGTGAACGTTATTGGTACACGGCATGGCGAGAAGCTCTATGAAGCGTTATGCAGTCGCGAAGAGATGTTTGTTGCCGAAGACCAGGTTGGATACTATCGAATCCCTTCAGACAACCGTGATTTAAATTACGCTAAATATCATGAGGAAGGAGAAAGAGACTTATCTGTTATCGAAGATTACAACTCGCATAATACCGAACGTTTAGACGTGGACGGTATGATGGCGCTGCTAAGGAAACTCGACTTCATTGGTGATATTGAAGCAGGTAGCTTAGTTGTACCTGAGGGGGTATAAATGAAAATTGTTGTGACGGGAGCGAAAGGTTTTATCGGCAAAAACTTGTGCGTGATGCTTCGTGAGCGTGGTTATCAGGACAT
Organism: Salinivibrio costicola subsp. alcaliphilus; assembly: GCF_001996185.1. Classification (NCBI taxonomy): domain Bacteria; kingdom Pseudomonadati; phylum Pseudomonadota; class Gammaproteobacteria; order Vibrionales; family Vibrionaceae; genus Salinivibrio; species Salinivibrio costicola. Next base: position 4,322 of record NZ_MUFR01000058.1, on the reverse strand, counting down.
TGTTGAAGTTGATCGCGAAACACCAAAAACAGTTTTATCCGAGTCACTCGGCTCTGCGGACTTCGTATACCATTTGGCGGGCATTAATCGGCCTAAAGATGAGGCAGAATTTCAGTACGGGAATGCTGACCTTACCCAGTTTATTGTCGATGAACTAAGTCGTAGCAGTAAGCGAACTCCGATACTGCTGAGCTCCTCTATACAAGCGGATCGAGATAACTCGTACGGATTAAGTAAGCGGGTAGCCGAACAGTTTGTCGAGCAATACGGGCAGCAAACTCAGTCTCCCTATTTTATTTATCGCTTTCCTAATGTGTTTGGAAAATGGTGTCGCCCCAATTACAACTCGTTTGTGGCAACGTTTTGTCACAACATTCTGAATGGGCTAGACATCACGATAAACGATCCTAATACAGCCGTTAACTTAGTTTATATTGATGATATTTGCACCAGCTTAATGGCACTATTGGAAGGTGGCTCGGAAAGTGGTTACAAGCGGATAACGCCAGAATATCCGACTACGGTAGGTGAGGTTGCGAGTCTACTACGTGCTTTTAAAGACAGTAGAGATAACTTGGTCACAGAAGATGTTGGCACAGGCTTAACGCGCGCGCTCTACTCTACGTATCTTAGCTATATGACACCAGAGCAGTTTAGCTACTCTATCCCTAGCTATGGTGACGATCGTGGCGTGTTTAGTGAGATGTTAAAAACCAAGCAAGCGGGCCAGTTTTCGTTCTTTACCGCTCACCCAGGTATTACGCGTGGTGGTCATTATCACCACAGTAAAAATGAAAAGTTTTTGGTTCTCAAAGGTAAAGCTTTATTTAAGTTTGAACATATTGCAACGGGTGAACGTTATGAGCTTTATACAGATGGTAACTCACCTCAAATTGTCGAAACTGTGCCTGGTTGGTCACACGACATCACCAATATTGGTGATGAAGAGATGATCGTGATGCTTTGGGCTAATGAAATTTTTGACCGTGAAGCACCCGATACAGTTGCCTTTCCGTTATCTTGATCCGAGAGTAGTGAAGTGAAAAAACTCAAAGTAATGTCCGTCGTGGGTACACGTCCAGAAATTATTCGACTGTCTCGCGTATTAGCTCAATTAGATTTACATTGTGAGCATGTTTTGGTACACACAGGACAAAACTATGATTATGAATTAAACGAAGTATTCTTTAACGATCTGGGTGTGCGCAAGCCGGACTACTTTCTCAATGCAGCCGGTAAAAGTGCGGCAGAAACCATTGGTCAAGTTATTATTAAAGTGGATCAAGTGCTTGAAGAGGTGCAACCAGAGGCGATGTTAGTGCTAGGCGATACGAACTCGTGTATCTCTGCTATTCCCGCTAAACGGCGTAAAGTGCCCATTTTTCATATGGAAGCAGGCAATCGCTGTTTTGATCAGCGTGTCCCTGAAGAAACCAACCGCCGTATCGTCGACCATACCGCAGATATTAACCTAACTTATAGCACGATAGCGCGTGACTATTTACTCGCTGAGGGCTTACCTGCTGATCGTGTTATTAAAACAGGTAGTCCAATGTTTGAAGTGTTAAATCACTACATGGCAAGAATTGATGGTTCTGACGTACTATCGCGTTTAGAGCTATCGAAACGACAGTTTTTTGTTGTCAGTATTCATCGTGAAGAAAATGTAGACGCACCTAGGCAGCTAGCAAAGTTAGCGGAGACACTTAATACCCTCGCAAAGGACTACGACCTGCCAGTTATTGTTTCTACGCACCCTCGTACTCGTAATCGTATTGAAGCGCAGGGCTTAGAATTCCACTCAAACATTCAATTACTTAAACCATTAGGGTTTCATGACTATAACCATTTACAAAAGAACGCAAAAGCCGTGCTTTCTGATAGTGGAACGATTAACGAAGAGTCATCGATTATGAACTTTCCGGCACTAAACATGCGAGAAGCGCATGAGCGACCAGAAGGAATGGAGGAAGCGTCGGTGATGATGGTTGGTTTAGGTGTTGAAAGGATTATGCAAGCACTACAAGTTCTTGAATCTCAGCCTTCAGGTGAAGAGCGATTATTGCGGCAAGTTTATGATTATTCGATGCCAAATGTGTCAGAAAAAGTTGTGCGGATTATCCATTCTTATACCGATTATGTAAACCGTGTCGTTTGGAAAAAATACTAATGCGGTTAGCGTTAATTATTGATGATTACTTGCCCCATAGCACTCGCGTTGGAGCAAAGATGTTTCATGAGTTGGCTTGTTACTATGTCGGATTAGGTTATCAAGTCACGGTGATTACGCCATCTGAGACGCAGGAGCAACAACTAACAAAAACGCAGTTGGATGGCGTGAATGTTTGGTATTTTTCCAGTGGTGTGATAAAGGATACGACAAAGGCTAAACGTGCCATAAACGAAACTATGCTTTCTTTCCGTGCTTGGCGAGCTATTTCCGACGAGATACAACCCGAGACTTTTGATGGTATTATTTACTATTCCCCCTCTATATTCTGGGGGAAACTCGTTGAAATGATAAAGTTGCGTTGCCAATGTAAAGCTTATTTAGTTCTTCGTGATTTATTTCCTCAATGGGCCATTGATGCAGGCATGATTAATCAAGGTTCTGTGATTGAAAAGTACTTTCGTTTTTTTGAAGGGCAGTCTTATCGGCAAGCAGATAAGATCGGATTGATGTCAGAAAAAAATCGACAGGTTTTCAATGCGGCCACAAATAATCAATATCAGTCTGAAATTCTTAGGAACTGGGCTGAACTAAAACCGCACATTTTAACAAATGTGGATGAGAGTATCCGTAGAAAACTGAACTTAGAAGATAAAATTATTTACTTCTATGGGGGTAACATTGGTCATGCGCAAGATATGTCCAACTTGATGCGTCTTGCACGAGCAATGACCGATTATGAAGAAGCCCACTTTCTTTTTGTTGGACAAGGAGATGAAGTTAATCTCATTAATCAGTTAGCCGAAGAGTGGTCACTCAGTAATTTCACTTATCTTCCATCAGTTAATCAGTATGAATTTAAGAACTTACTGGCTGATATTGATGTTGGGCTTTTCTCTCTTTCAGTAAAGCATACGGCTCATAATTTTCCAGGTAAACTTTTAGGTTATATGGTTCAATCTATACCTATCTTAGGCAGTGTAAACCAAGGCAATGATTTGCTAGACGTCATCAATGATAACCAAGCTGGTTTTATCTCGGTTAATGGTGAAGATGAGATGCTATACCAAAATGCGTTGTCTCTCTACCATGACGAGTTATTGAGAAGGGATGTGGGAAAAAACGCTTTCACTCTACTTGAGAGTGAATTTTCAGTGCAATCTGCTGCACAAGCAATTATCGATAATTTGAAAGAAAAAGATGAAAGTATACAATGATGATAGCTTTTCGGCGTTATTTGATGATGCAGAAATATCAGAAAGAAGAAGAGCGCATCTTAATTTACATAACAGCTATGCTGAAAAGGTGCAACGGCTCTTTATTGCTCTTACACAAGGGAGTTACGTTGAGCCCCACTATCATGAGTTAGATCATCAATGGGAAATGTTTGTAGTTATTCATGGTGAGGTTAAAGTAGCACTTTACGACGATGACGGAAAGGTAAAACAGAAGCTAACTGCAGGTGATGGGCAATCGATCAAGGCAATCGAAATAAACCCAAGAGATATTCACAGCGTTGAATGTATTTCCGAGAAAGCATTGCTTTTAGAGATAAAGGAAGGACCATTTGACCCTGAGAAAGCAAAGGTAATGGTGAGTCGATAATTAAGGTTATTGGATCTCAATAAACCGAGATTCCGCAGCTATTTTTAGAATTTATTTCGCCGAAGATGCCGACATGCTCGTGACAATTGCGAAATCACGCTGACTTTGAGGCACTAGCAGAGAGGCATGTGATTTTTGATGACGAGTCACTTTTAACCTCCTGATAATAGTGAGAGATAGTTTAACCGAGTATTGATATCAGAAACCAACTTGTATAGCCAAAATTTAATGACCTAGTTACTCGATACGTGATGGGTGTCACGTAACTTATTAGATAATTAGGTGCGGAATGACGGAATAAAAACTGAAACCATGATTTAATGACTGTTATTTTATGTTCTTAAATGTCAAAGCCTGGTTGGTAAAAATAAGTTTTAACTTTGGGTAAAAGTAAATTGATATTATTAATATGCTTAGGCCCTATACCCGTGATCATTGAAGATGCTTAATTTTACGTAGAAACAGGATCATGATTCCTACCTATGAAAGTGACTTTAACCAAACAGCAGAAGCTTGAACTCGACCGCCAACATGGGACGACTCGTGA
>NZ_MUFR01000057.1:0-13065 GCF_001996185.1 Salinivibrio costicola subsp. alcaliphilus | reverse complement strand
GTTCAAGCTTCTGCTGTTTGGTTAAAGTCACTTTCATAGGTAGGAATCATGATCCTGTTTCTACGTAAAATCAAGCATCTTCAATGATCACGGGTATATTAGCATGTTGCTTTCTGGTTGGAAGCTCTCATTCAGGTCAACAACTCTTGCGTGATGTACCTGAAGCCTCATCAAAACATATGATAGGTAGCCTGCAACTTCCGGCTCAGCAAGCGCAATACAGCGGCTAAATATCTCTTTATAGTTTTCCGGTAGTTTCGGTACAGGAGCCTCTAAAGGGGTCTTACATCTGTCTGAATCATCTTTCGCTCTAGTCCATGCTTCTGTAAGCAGGTTGGCGCTCTGCTTAAAGTAGGAAGTGAGTTCGCTTAAAGCCTCAGGGAGGAATGATCTTGCGGCTAAAAACTCCCTTTCCCGCTGCTGATTTGCATGGTGATTCGAAATATTGAATGCGACCAAACTCGATATGAAAGCAAGAATTCCAACATTTAGCGCCTGCCAATCCATCCAGACTTTTTGAACATTGCTCCATCCCCCTCCACCACTAAACCAAGGATAGATGACCATACTAAAAAAGTACAAGCCTACCGCTGGGGTTCCAACCCAGTTCAAGATGCGTATAAGGCTGTCAGCTTTTATCAATCCTAATCGCAATTACAATATTCCTTAATCTAAATGCTAGAAATCAGTCATTCTCAATGAGCATAACGCCCTAATCAGCCGCGCCGTTTTTTGGCGTCGGATGAATTTGATTGTTAGCTGTATCTACACCACTCTTAGTTTGAATCCAGCCATCGATGTAATAAAACAATATATTGATAGCATTAGTAAAGCAGTCCACCGCCTCTGTCCAAGAACATTCTGGATACTGAATATCTTCTTTTCCAATATGAAATGTCACCGTTCTATCATTGTCATTAAGACTCTGTACAGCATTAGATAAATGAGAGCCAGAAAAATGGATATACCCACATAAGTTTTTATATACGTCTTTTAGCCAAGGGTATTCAGGACTCAGAACTTCGACTAAATATCCATCATTCATCTTTTTCCCGTTTCTGTCCTTCAAATTTCTAATTTGTTTACCACCTATTACATCCTTAGCAAAATCGTGAGGCTTCTCTGCAAGCCAAGTCGCAGAAAATCGCAAAAACGTATCAATTTGAATTCTAAGTAATGATCTAGCCGCTGCCATATTTTTCGCTTCAATTAATGTAATGAAGCCTTCCGTATTACCGCTAGTTCTCTTCATCGCAGCGATTGCAAGGAGATCTACATGAAACATGTTGCCATTATCTGCTGAGAAAACAGCTTTCCCAAGATCCATGATTTGAGATTCAGTACTTCGGAGCTTGATAATAGCTTCTTCGAGACTTTTGGATTCTATTCGCTCCATCAGATTTCCTTATGCAGCTAACGCCAAGCTCACGCGAACGAGAGCAAAGACCGTTTTTTGTGTAAAATTGAGCGCAGAGAAACACAAAAACGGGCTAGCGTTAGTGTCGCGTGCAGCGCCTTGTTATGCATTCTTGCAAGCCACAAATTCGCCTTTACCAATCGGCACAGTTACAGTAGTAAACTCGCCTGTGTTTTTTAGGAAGCGGATAAACTCCTCCATTTCTGAGGCATGAGATACAGCGTTGTCACAGATAAGCAACCCCCCTGGGCGAACCCGCGCGATGACATGACGAGCGAACTCAATGTACTTTGAACGATCGGCGTCAAGGAAAATCAAATCAAACTGCACGCCGTCTTTGCTCAAATAGTCAGAGGCGTCGCCTTGCACGACTGTTATCTTGTGGTCGAGTTTTGCCCGCTTGAAATTTTGAGATGCCTGCTCAATTTTATGTGGGGAGACTTCCAGAGTAGTTACATGTCCATCCGCTGGTAGCGCAGATGCTAACCACAAGGTTGAGTAGCCATTGGATGTCCCGACCTCTAGGGCCTGTCGCACTGCACTGGCTTTAATGAGCACTGCCAAAAACTCTCCGGTATCCCTCGTAATGTTGAGGTACTTGAGCTCCTTCTGCTTTACCGTCGCGTCGTTCTCTTCCCCTAGCTGCTCAAGCTCTCCCAGAAGCTCTCTCAAGTCCATGGTAAATACTCCTTATGCATAACGCAGAGCGCACCGGTGGCCTTTTTGGAGCGGAGAAAAGGACATCCGTGTGACGCGTATTGTTAAATTGTGACCAGCCGGGAAAAATCCGTCTCGATATACTTCTTGAAGCGCTCATGGCAGTGCTCCGTGTATTCCCCTGTTTCTTTATTCTTGCGCTTCCCATTAAACCATATCGAGCGTTTCCCTTGGTTTTTACCTGTGCGATTCTGCACCGACTCCTGAACAAACTCTTCTGAAGTCATTATCCAGAAAGTCTCCATGCGCTCAGAGTAGAAAACGAACCAATAATTATCCCGGATTTCGTGTGTGAGCGCGGCAAACAAAGCCGCGTCTCCCATTTTGATATCCTTGGATCTCGCCTTGATTTGGACCTCTATAAAGGTACCATCAGGCCGACGAATAACCGCATCAATGCCATTGTCATCGATTAGCGGCATGTAGACGTCAATGCCTTCTTTAAGCATCAACCCGGCCACCCAGTACTCGATGCGCTTTCCAAATCCGGCTGAATGTCTAAACGTGATACTCATAGAATTTAACGCCCCACTCACCGGAATTTGAGGAGCGGAGCGAGTAAAATTCCCGAGTGCAGTGGCTTGTTAGCTCTGCTGCCACTCCTTAACAACTTTATTCCAATCAGCATTTCGTTCAACTGAATTCCCGTCTTCATCTTTTCTTGTCCACACGTCCCAAAAATCAGGATCGTCTGAATGTGGCTGTTGCTCTTTTGTTAGGTTTTTCATTTTAACCAAAACAGGAAGTTCTGATGCCCATCCCATGAGAATTGCATGCTGAGATGGTAATGAAGGCAACTCTCGGAGTAGTCCGCGCAAATTGTCTGGTACCATTTTATGTACTTGCTCTTGATCTCTATCGTTACTAATCCGATGCAATAGAAATGTATTGCATTGAGATAGAACTGTAGGTGATAACTCCGAAGGTCGTTGTGAAGAAATCACCATGCCAAGGCCAAACTTTCTTCCTTCACGTGCGATTTTTTCAAATACTTGGCAACAAACAGTAGCAACATCCTGGTTTTCGGAGTCATCACGATAGCGTTTAATAAATGTATGAGCTTCTTCAGCTACAAGCACGGTTGGTAAGGATTCGTTATTTATCCGCCTATAGCGTTGCAATGACTCAAAGATAATCCTTGAGATAACAGCGGTCACAAGATGGGTGATTTCATTTGGTACTAAAGAAAGATCAATAATTGAAACACAGCTGTCACTCTCATCTGATCCATCCTTACCTATGTAGCTTTCTAACCACTGTGCTAAATCGACCCTCTGCTCCGCATCATTAGTGATGGGCTTCATTCGTGTATCAGTTAGCATTGTTCGTATGCGTGCCACCAAATATTCGACATATTGTTCACTACCATTTTCTTGCGCTAATGCTTCTAAATAGGCAACTAGGTTATTTCCTTCAAATGGTAATGGAATATCTTCACTCTTAGGCAACAAATCATGCTCATTACCACCGAATTTCTGAAATGCGGAAGCCACTTTATCTATAATGCTGTCAATTTCTGGCACAGTAGCCTGTAAAGTAGCGTATTGTGCACTTCTATCTTCTCTGTACTGGCACATTGCAGTAATGACTGCTGTTAACTTATGGTCACCTAATTTATCTCTATAGGCTTCAAAACTTTCTAACCATTTGCCCATAGCCTCATTAAAACCTTTTGCAGGCCCATATCCACCAAATGGCCTACCTGAACTCTTATCATGTTTTAAAGTAACTAAGACATTACCGAGAAAGCGTTTTATTTCAATATTTAAATCTGTTTCAAGTTCAAATTCTTCATTTCGCATTGCTCTCAAAGAGCGCTTTAGCAATGGCAGCTGTGCTTTTGGGCTTGCTTGTGTGAAAGACGCCCATTCAGCGCTATTCCAAAACCAAGAAGGTACTTGGAGTTGATTCTCAGCTTCTCCAGCTTCAACTTTAAAGACACGGCCTTTAAATTTTGTATCTGAACCTAATGCACGACTGTATTCACCATTAGGATCTAAAACAATAAATCTAGCATTGGGTTTTTGTTCTGATTTTATCGCTGCTTCCAGCGACCATTGAATTAGGCCAGCAACTGAACAAGACTTGCCACTACCTGTGTTTCCTAGCACCGCAATATGGCGACCAAATAAGCGGTCAGGATCGACAGCAACGTTAGCGTTATTCGCAAGTGGGCTTTTTCCTATAATAACTCTACGATTATTACCAGATTCAACAATCGATCTAAGCTGTAAATCTGTTGGTAGTAAGATAGCAGAACCAATTGATGGAAATGATTCAGAACCTCGTTGAAACTTGAACGAGTCAAAACCTTTTTGTGATACTCGCTTGAGAGTTCCTACCGGATTTAAACTGATTTTTTTCTGTGGGAAAGGCAGATTCACTAAACCAAAGTCTTGGACATCCCTTTGTTTAGGATAAGGCGAGCTCTCAACGGCTAGCCACTCAATTTGTCCAACCAAGTAACCATTATCACATGAGACTAAAACATAACTGTTTACCCTTGGAAAATTTCTTGGCGTTCCAACATTTAAGGCTACAGCATCAGGTGAATCAATATCGAGCACTGCTCTAATTTCATTTGGTGACACAAAATCGACAGTGCCAACTCTTAATTGTTCTCCTTGCTCAATGGGTAGGGAACTCATTCTTCACCACCAATTGCACTTTGAATTGCAGCTGGATATAAGCCTCTTGATTTCAAAAGCTCAGCCATACGAATTGACGTGCGATCTATTGCAGCTTTAGGAAGGTAATAATCGACTAGTGTTTTTAGGTCTCCGAAATGATCACCTAGTAATAAAGACATTTGAGCCTGACGCCCACTTTCCTTTATAAAGCTCATAATTCTTCCAAGTGGATCGCCATAAGCAATAATCACGATATGCGTTGATGGTATAGTTAGCATATCCATGAGAACTCGATTTATATGCTCGTCACCAAAACTATAGCCGTAGGTTACAAGTGTGCTATTCGGGCGGCATGTCGCTGATGCTAAATCTCTAAATAATTCGACATAAGGATATTCTGATGTCTCGCGGTCTTTAACTGAATTTGGATAAATCATTAATTTTTGATAATTGGCTGCTCCAGCCCCTTCAACTTCTAAAAATGGCTCGACAGTAGCTGCACCGAAAGGAAGGCCAAAACGCCTGATAGCACCTTCATTTGCATACCAGTCTAATGAGCCATGTAATTTTGTAAAACGCGCAACTCCTTCCAGATACCTAGGCTCACCACGAATACCGGGAGGATTATAATGATAATCTACCTCTAATCGGGATGACCGGAAGAGCGGCGCAATACTGCCAACAAATCGATCGACTAATCTAAGGCCAGCTAATTCAGCCCCTGTTTCTAAAATACGATCATAATTAGTTGTAAATATATGCAATCTATCGCGTGTCGCAGTTCGACTTGCGAAGCTCATCAAAAAATTAACTAAATAGTTAAACGTTTCATTTTTTCGATTCGGCTCTGCGTCACGGATTGATTTTTCTCCATTGCTCACTGAGTCCGAGAATAATTTCAAACACCTTGATAATTCACTTTTTAGCTCAACCAATTCATTTTTAAAATTTCGATATGGCAGTGTACCCGGAGGCGCTGGTGGCACAGGTAAATTCTGTGCCGTCAAAATTTCTAATCCTTTAATCAATTCATTTATTGAACGAATCTGATCTTCAATATTTCCGCCTTCCCTTCCTGAAGCTTTTGCAGACATAGTTACATAACTATCAATTTCACCTTTACACACTTTTAGATCGGTGATCCACCCCATGCCTTGTGGAAGAGCCCCTGTAGCAAGCTGTTGAACTGCTGAACTAAGGCCTGCCCCGACGAGTAAATTGAGGTGTTCAGATTGGAAGAGTGCTGTTAGCCAAGGTTCTATTCTTGCACGCAGAAAGTCAGGAGTAATTTCATCTTGTGTTTTAGCCCAAGCACAGTCGCCAACAACTTTAAAAGTACTATTATCACCATTCAAATCCAACTGTACTGGAGATTGGTCATCGCCTAGTTTTAAATATTGAGTCAAGTTATATACATCCTTATTAAATGGTGACACCTAAATAGGAGCTAACGCCGCCAACAGGTGCCCATTTGTAGTGAAGCCGCAGGCACAACGAAAAATGGGTCGCCCTGCTTGGCATTGTTACATGCTTTTGCTATACTTTGTATCACATTGTATTACAGATTCACACATTTGGTGATGTTATGAAAAACGAAATGCTGAGCACCCGAATTGACCACGACACCAAGTTAGCGTTTACTCACGTTTGCGAGAGTATGGGACTTAGCCCCTCTCAAGCAATAAAGCTTTTTGCCAAAGCGGTCGTTAATTACGGCGGCATACCCTTTGAGCTTAAAGTCAAGCAACCCAATGCAGCAACAGCCTCAGCCATCTCCGAGCTCGAGTCCGGCAAGGCAAATACTGCCAGCAATATTGAAGAGCTATTCGAAGAATTCAATATCGGTAAGACCGACAATGCTTAAACTCGAGTACTCAAGACAATTTAAAAAGGACTTCAAGAAAATAGCAAAACTTTAGATTCCCGATGTAGTTGAAGTCGGTCATGTCATTAAACAATTACAGCTCGGGGAAACACTACCGGAAAAATACGTTGATCATTCTTTGTCTGGAAACTGGCAGAATTATCGAGATTGCCACGTAAAACCGGATTTAGTTTTGATTTACAAAGTCGATGACACCTCTCTCAAACTGGCTCGAATTGGCACCCATTCCGAACTATTTCGATAACATGTAACGCCTGCATTTGCGGCTGGTTTGGAGCGCAGCGGAAAACCAGTCCGACAACATGTGCTTGTTACATTCCGGTACTATTTGATACCAAATGCAGCAACAATCAGGGCAATGGCAACACCTATTGAAACCCGGCCCCACCATGTGTCGTGCCACGCTGGGTCTGTATTCGTAGCATTGCTAATAACAACGTCTACTGTTGCTGATTCCGCTACAGTATCGATTCCTGCTTCCTTACGCATATCACGCAGTGCGATTTCTTTCTCAATTTCTGCCTTAAGTTCATAATACTTGGATCTCAAGGACCGATGATCAGAAATAAATAAAGCACATATGAAAACAACGATTGCAGGCGGAACAATCACTTTGTAGAAGCCTAGAATATCTCTACCTTCGAAAGGCACTGCTGTTATCGATTTCCAAATCTCAGAAATACCAAAAACCCAAGTGATTTCGATCAGCCATTTCATTCCAGCATGAATTTTTTGAGCCAGATGAAACTCGCTGCCGTCAGTCCACAAATAAACGCCTTTGACTACTGCCATTAAGAAATATATGACTGCAAGCAAGGCCACTAAGTAAGATAGTCTTGAACGCCTGCCTGTTTTCTTAAGTTTTTCCTTTAACTTCAATTTAAACTCCATATCTTAATGAGGAATGTAACGCCTCGTTCACCGGCGAGTAAGTTGGCGCTGTTTTGCGTGCATTTTCTTTTAGCAAAGACCGCGACAACTGTATCGAGTCCGAGTGCAACGACTTGTTAAGTGTTGTTTTTACCACCAGAGTGCATAGCCTTTTCTGCATCATTTAATGCTGTAGATAACGCAATGTACTCTAATGGGTTAACAATGCCGTCATTAGTTTTAATTTTTTTATTGAATATTTTATAAAATAGCGATGTGGAATAGGCATAAGTGTAGAAATAACCAAAGGAATTGCAAGACAGCCAAGCGCAAACCAAATACCTAAGTTTTGATAAATCAAATACGCAACATAATATTTACCAATTTTAATTGGCCAGATTAGCGCATACCAATAAGGCAACATTAACCGCCCTTGCTTCGGATCTATTTCAGCATTTCTACTTATTTCAAGGCACGAACGTTGCATAGCAAAGAAATATAGTTCAACAAAAACAAGTAGAAAAAACATATATAACACGATAACTCTCTCCTGAAAAACTTAACGCTTTACTCACTGGAAAATGACGAGCGTCAGCGAGTTATTTTTCCAATGCAGTAACTTGTTAAGTTTTGGCATCCCAGACTTCAAATTTATCGCCATGTATGGCAATCGCTTGTGTGTTGCTAATGGGGCAAAGATCTATTTCCTCTTCAAAAATAGAGATGATTTTCTCGACTGACTCTTTAAATGGGAAGTTTGTATGGTGAGGAACCGGATAAAAATCAATCATTCCTAATGATAAAAACGTGCCAATGTTCGACGCGGCAGTGAAATCATCCATTTCTTTTACATACTCAATATTACGTGAAAGCACAATGGAACCAGCAGACTCACCAATATACATTTTCCCTAAATTTATTTGTTCAGATATAACTGTGTCCGCGCCTGTTCTTTGCAGCTCTTGAAGGAGAAAGAAGGTATTACCACCAGTAACATAGATATAGTCATTATTTTTGAGCGTACTATCTATTTTTTCTTTGGTTGCCGTTGAGATTTCAAGTTCGTCAACAATTATTCCGCGCTCTTCAAGGGCTTTTTTGCCAGCATCCACATAAAATTTAACATCTTCGACAAGGCTCGCCGTAGGTATGAATGTAACAGCTTTTCCTGCACATTTTTCCTCGGCGAACTCCACGAATAAATCTGCCACATCCACGAAAGATGAAGTTAAAAACATCTTTTTCATTACATCTCCTTTCTTCCCGAACACTTTTCTAGAAACTTAACGCTTGGCTTTGCGGCGTGCCGGAGCGCAGCGTAGGTTCGTCCGCCAACAGCCACTGGTTATGTGATGGTAGCTCACTCTGGCAGCCCCTCAAACTTTGGCACGTCCCCTAACCCCTCGTCCCAAACAGCTTTGCTGGATGAAAAGATATGCGCGGTTGGCGCCATAGAGATTTCAGTATCCAAGCATCCTGCCGGAACGACGAGCAATCCTGGGATCTGAGTACTTGGCAATGCTGAGCCACACAACTTACAAAAGCTTTTGTTATGACGAGTGCCTGGAAGCGTAAAGGACGTCACAGCATCTGCACCCGACCGCCAGGCCAATTTAGCTGACTGTGAGAATAGATTTGCCGCATGAGCCGACCCCGTATCTTTTTGGCAATGCTGACAATGGCACAGGTAAAAGCTATCGAAATCACCTGTTAACTCAAAGCTCACGGTACCACACAGACAAGAACCGAAATGATCAGTCATCAGAACTCCTTCTATGGCCTGTGGATGAAATACACATAACGCTTCAATAACCGGCGCAGCTTTGCTGCGTCCGGCGCCGAAGGCGCGTAGTTAATTGACTTGTTACATGCTTAACCTTCATGATATTCCCACCTTAAAAAGTTCATAACTATTGCGTAAATATTGAACACAAATGACTTAAGAAGAAGCAATAAATAAACGAAGCTACTCCCGATTAATGTATAAGCAGTTTTTATAAGAATGCTCTTTATGAAATTTTCATTTGGGAACAAGCTCACCACATTTGCTATGAAGCCATCTGCTTGACCAAGAATCATTACTAGTAAGTAGAATATAGATATTGCAATGTAAGCAATAAAGACCTTCATAAAAGTAAAGAAGTTATACTTCAAAGTTGGAAGGCCAGTCTCTTTGTTGATGTGCTCCATCATAGCCAGCATCATTTTTGGCTTGGATAATGTCGCAAATATTGTAAACCCCGCAATTAGAAAACCTAACGTTGTTATACTAAAGTTAAAACCGAATTCTGACCATTTCCTAGCATCACCTAAAATAATAGCCTCATCATCAACTAACACAAATGCATTGAGTCCAAGAGCCAGCATTATCAAAAGTAAAAAGATAACCTGAAATTTACTTGGGAGTATTCTGCGCGAAAGTTTATATACATCCCACAGTGACTTCTCACTAGTTAAATCTTTGTCTTCAAATGAATAGCTCATTTTATAACCCACGGAATATGCTAACCACTTTAGCAATAACTTCGTCGGCTAAAACAGGTAATTTAATGACGTTTTCGGCAACTAGATGCTTGAATTGTCCATACTTGACTGTCGCAGCTCGCTCAGCATCGCGCGGCAAATCTTCAAGCTCTACTGTTAAACTAAAGTCATCATTACTGCCGTTGATTGTATCGCCCTGCTCGTCATAGCCTTTAAGCTTTACTTCAGAGTTACCTAATCCAGATGCTGCGTTAGCTTGTTCATAAACCTTATCTCCTTCCAAACCCTCTTTGGGATTAGAGAATTCAACTTTTGCAGCCTTACTATTCATTTCTTCTCGGCGTCGGCCAAAGTCAGACCAAAAATCATCATTATCAATTTCTTCTCTATTAGTTGGCAGCAACTTAATAGAAACCTTATCTATATGCTTTAAGCGAGTAACAAAATCTTTTAAAGACACTTTATCTGACAATGGCGTGATACGAAGGATTGGGTAAGGGTATCTGTTTACTAAAGATTTTTTCGTTACTCGTTCAACTTCTGGGTTCTCTCCCTTTATTTTTTTTGCTTTTTCAAACTCATCTTCTATGAATTTTTTGTGTTGTTGTTTTAAGCAGTATTGGCTAGTACTTTGAAAGTTTGAAATAGTTGGAGCACCTGGAACTTCTTTACAAAGAATCAACCTATGCGTATTAAGAATTAGCAAGAAAGTCGAGCTTGGGGCTGTCTCAAGTTCGCTTTTATCCTCAATTAACCCTCCATCCTCACGAAATATCTGATCACGCTTGAGCCTAGTATTTTTAACAATCTTTCCAGAAATGCCAAGCACAGGAGCTTCTGGATTATCATCAAGCTTAATTAGCTTTGTATCTAAGAAGAAATACTCTCCTTTATCCTTCAGGCTTCTAACGTATTTCATTTCATGAAATGAAGGCATCACAACTTCATTAAAAAGATCTAGTAGAACCTTATCTTCACCAAATTTTAGTGTGTAATTTCCAAATTCTAATTTTTTAGTAAAAGCCACGATATCTCCTTGGCATGTAACGCCGCCAGCACGCGCGGTTTTGTAGTGAAGGCGAAGCCGCAACGAAAAAGACGTCGCTGTGCCTGGCCTTGTTAATTTCTCTCGTCTTGAAGTCGCCCTCTCCTGCGAGCAGCCAGCTTCTCATCTGTCACGTTCCGGACGTGGTCGTAAATATTGTTCCAGTCAATGTTTCTCAGAACATTCGTCTTTGGAATGTGGATAGTAAACGAATCATGCTCCTGAGCAGGCTCAGGCACTTCACTAAGCAAAAGCCAATAAGCCTCATCATCGCGCTCGACATATTTAACAAGCATAACAACTTGTAGCTTGTCCCACAGATGATTATATGTAGGTGTCGCCAATCTAATAGTTTCATTCTGTCGATCGGTGCTTTCGGCAGAAGACTTGAGTTGTATCAATAGTTCAAGTCCAGTTGCCGCCTGATCATCATAAAGATCAACTCGTAAATCCACACCGTAATCTTGAGCTGGTTTGTCACAAGTCCAATTTCGTGGCAAATGATTCCGGAAATGTCTTTCGGAGACCTCTTCCAACTGGTGATTGTTTATCCTTTGTGGATACTGATGTGCCACCTATGTCTCCTTGAGAAAATTAACGCCGCCAGCACACGCGGCTTTGTAATGTAGGCGCAGCCGCAAAGAAAAATCCGTCGCCGTGACTGGCCTTGTTAAGCGCTACTGCTACAAAGCGCGCTACGTAAATTATGGTGCGGGGAGAAGGAATCGAACCTCCTCTCGTTTCTCCTGGATCGGGAAGGCAATTCACAATTACTGATCTCTCGCTCGGATTGAAAGTGTCCCACCAGGCCTGCAGAAACGCCACCCCGCACCAAACGCATGTAGTAAATACGATCAGATTTTCCATGACTACCTCCATTATGGCTTTCGCTTTCATTTCAATATTCACTTCCAATCCGAACGAGATCACTGCTCTCGCTTCAATACCTACCGTTACCTCCAAGTCGTCTAATTTTGTACGCTTAACATTGTATTAGTGCGCGTGCTCGATTTGTCAAACCCGTTATACGCGTCATTTTTTAACTAACTACTTATAATTAAACACATTTTTAGCGATTGAGGCAATCACTTTGCCTGCGAAAGTGTGCATGCCGCCTATCCCGGCCAAGGCGTTCACACTATCCCCAAAGGATAAATTGTAACCCTATGATTATATTGTATTAATATTTTCTCTTTCGGCGATAATGTGAATGTGCCTCGAAAAAGCGTGCACACCATTTGGCTTTCCTTACCAATAAGCTGTATGAATAAACAGTCTTAGAGGGAGGGAAAAGATCATGACCAAAAGTCCGTTTATGGCAAGCCTTCAGCACGAGATTAGGCGACGAGGCTATGCGATTAGAACCGAGAAAAGTTACTTGTACTGGGTTCGTCGATTTATCCTTTTCCATCACAAGCAACACCCTACAGAGCTCAGTGACGAGGATGTAAAAACGTTTCTGTCTTATTTGGCGAATGCGCAGCAAGTTTCACCAAACACACAAAAGGTTGCCCTCAATGCATTAGCCTTTCTTTACAACCAGTTTTTAAACCAACCGCTAGGTAAGATTGCGTTTAGTCCGTCCAAAAAATCGCCGCGAATTCCAATTGTGCTCAGTAAAGAAGAAGTTGCCAAAATTTTTACCTACCTTAGCGCAAGAGATAAGCTGATTTGTGGGCTTATGTACGGCAGTGGCCTACGCATCAATGAGTGCTTGAGGTTACGCATTAAGGATTTACTTTAACACCCGCGCTACCGCCCTTTGGTTAGCGGCATCCAAAAGGCCTTACAGGGCAATTTTTGCGGGCTAGGTTATCAGACGCTGGGCAGTGTGTTTAGGCAAAGGGGTCTAAAATGTTGGCGGGGTCAGAATTTAGAAGTTTTTGGGGGTATAAACGCAAAAAAGCCGCTGACTGAGCAGCGGCTTTTCTATATGTGGCGGAGAGATAGGGATTTGAACCCTAGAAGGGCTATTAACCCTTGCCGGTTTTCAAGACCGGTGCTTTCAACCACTCAG